>NZ_SMCO01000009.1 GCF_004346685.1 Sulfurirhabdus autotrophica | reverse complement strand
CTTCGCTGATTCGAGAACGGCAATAATATCTATTTTTATTAATCATCTTAGGAAGTTAGCACACTTTAAAACGTGCTTAACTTCCTAAGACCCTATTTTTATTGTAATTATGTCAATGTAATTAATTGATTCTATATGCTAATTATTTTACCTGCAAGCTTAAGGGTGAAACTAACCCATTTCAGATTTTAAGCGGGTGCCAACGCAATGTAGGTCACTAAAGTGAATAGGTATTTGCTCTGGAGGAAATGTTGAGTGTTTGTTCTTGGCGCGTTAAAAACTGACAGGGCTGGTTTGAATTGCTGCTACGCGCCATGTTGACCACCATGGTTAAAATTAAAAGACACCGTGAGAATGCCAGCCCTTTTAACTTTTAGCTGCAGTTCCTGACTGGCTGTATAGCTTTTTACCATTAATGATCAAGTAAGCCTGTTAAAGGTAGAATCTTCCTGAAAATATTTCCATGCAACATTCCCCCTGCGGCATGATAAAATACTCCTTTTTCAGTTTTTTGGAACCCTTTACTATGTTCAGCGCACAACAGACCATTAAAAGCTTTGATCCCGAATTGTGGAGGGCAATGGAGGATGAACGTCAGCGTCAGGAAGATCATATTGAACTGATCGCATCTGAAAACTATACTAGCTGTGCGGTGATGGAAGCTCAGGGTTCCGTGCTGACCAACAAATATGCTGAAGGGTATCCCGGCAAGCGTTATTACGGTGGCTGTGAATACGTCGATGTGGCGGAACAGTTGGCCATTGATCGCGTAAAAGCGCTGTTTGGCGCTGAATACGCCAACGTGCAACCCCATTCCGGTTCGCAAGCCAATGCGGCGGTTTATTTCTCTGTGCTGAAGCCGGGCGATACCATTCTGGGTATGTCTCTGGCCCATGGCGGTCACTTGACTCATGGCGCGTCAGTGAATTTTAGCGGCAAAATCTATAATGCTGTGACATACGGTTTGCATCCGGAAACAGAAGCCATTGATTATGATGAAGTAGAACGCCTGGCTTTGGAGCACAAGCCCAAGATGGTTGTGGCTGGTGCATCTGCTTATTCTCTGGTCATTGACTGGAAACGTTTTCGCGCAATTGCGGATAAAGTGGGCGCTTATTTATTTGTGGATATGGCGCACTATGCTGGCCTGATTGCTGCAGGTATGTACCCAAGCCCTGTGGGTATTGCTGATTTTGTGACCAGCACCACCCATAAAACCCTGCGCGGACCGCGCGGTGGGATTATTCTGGCGAAGATTGAACATGAAAAAGCCTTGAATTCGGCTATTTTCCCTGCGACCCAGGGTGGTCCGCTGATGCACGTCATTGCGGCCAAGGCGATTGCATTCAAAGAAGCGGCCAGCCCAGAGTTCAAACTTTACCAGGAACAGGTGATCGATAACGCCCGCGTAATGGCAAAAGTGTTGCAGGAGCGTGGTTTGCGTATTGTTTCCGGCCGTACAGATTCACATTTGTTCCTGGTAGACCTGCGTTCAAAGAATATTACCGGTAAGGAAGCTGAAGCTGCTTTGGGACTGGCGCATATCACAGTGAATAAGAACGCGATTCCAAACGATCCGCAAAAGCCGTTTGTCACCAGTGGTATCCGCATTGGTACGCCAGCCATGACAACACGTGGCTTCAGGGAAATTGAAGCGGAGCAGCTATCCAATCTGATCGCCGATGTGCTGGATGCGCCAACAGATGAAGCTGTTCTGGCTCGCGTGGCAAAGGAAGTAACCGCTATGTGTGCCAGGTTCCCGGTTTACGGTGCTTGATTTTAATCGCGGACTAACCGTGTGTTGTCGAATCACCAAATGAAAATATTATGTGCAGTGTGGATTAACCGCATATGAAATGCCCATTTTGTGGCGATGTCGACACACAGGTGATTGACTCCCGCGTTAGCGAGGAAGGCGATAGCATACGCCGTCGTCGTCGCTGCACGGCCTGCAATAAGCGATTTACCACCTATGAGACGGCTGAGTTGCGCATGCCGCAAATCGTCAAACAGAATGGGAATCGCGAAGAATTTACCCGGGATAAATTGCGCACCAGCTTTATGCGCGCCCTGCATAAACGACCGGTTTCTACAGAACTGGTCGATGCGGCAATAGAGCGGATTTACCAGAAAGTACTAAGTCTGGGTGAGCGCGAATTGCCCTCGCTGCAGATTGGTGAAATGGTTATGCACGAGTTACACAAACTGGATAAGGTGGCTTATATCCGTTTTGCGTCTGTTTATCGCAGTTTTAAAGATGTCGATGATTTCCGGGATGTCATCCGGGATCTGGATAAATAAAGCCATGTTTTCCGCAGCCGATTACGATTACATGGCACGCGCATTACGTTTGGCAGAGAAAGGACTTTTTGGTACCAGCCCGAACCCGCGTGTAGGGTGCGTGATTGTTCAGGGCGGTAACATCGTGGGAGAGGGATGGCATGAGCGTGCCGGTACCCCCCATGCAGAGGTACATGCGCTACGCGCAGCAGGGAATGCAGCAGAGGGTGCTACCGCCTATGTAACACTGGAGCCTTGCAGCCATCACGGGCGGACACCGCCTTGCGCTGATGCGCTGATTGGAGCGAAGGTGGACCGTGTGGTAGTCGCCATGCAGGACCCTAACCCGCTGGTAGCAGGACAGGGCTTGGCAAAATTGCAAGCAGCAGGCATTCAGGTGGAATCCGGTTTGCTGGAAATGCAAGCGCAGGAACTGAATATTGGTTTTGTTTCGCGCATGACGCGTCGGCGCCCCTGGGTGCGGTTAAAAACCGCGAGTAGCCTGGACGGCAAGACAGCTTTGAATAACGGTGCCAGCTTCTGGATTACAGGAGATGTGGCGAGACTGGATGTGCATCGGTTACGTGCCCGGTCTTGTGCGATTCTGACTGGTATTGGAACCGTGCTGGCAGATGACCCTAAAATGGATGTACGGGATGTGGAAACCTTTCGTCAGCCGTTAAGAATTGTGCTGGACAGTTCATTGCGCACGCCGCTTAATGCCAGAATTCTGACAACCGGCAAAACCCTGATTGTTGGTGCCATTGCAGACAAAGAGAAAATTGCCAGGCTGGAAAGCGCAGGCGCAGAGGTTTTGATTCTGCCGGATGCCTCAGGACGTGTGGATTTTCAGCATTTGCTGCGTGAATTGGCAGAACGTGAAGTGAACGAGTTAATGATAGAAGCAGGCTGTACCCTGAATGGTGCTTGGTTGAATGCAGGGCTGGTTGATGAATGGGTGATGTATACAGCGCCATTGTTGCTGGGAGATAAAGCCCGAGGTTTGTTTGCTTTGCCGGAATTAACGGAAATGACGCCACGGCGGGAAGTGACGATTCGGGATGTCACCATGGTTGGCCGGGATATTCGTATTCGCGCCCTGGTATCAAATTAATTGTGGTTTTGATTTGGATTTAAGTTAAATGTTTACAGGTATCATTCAAGCAGTAGGCAAAATTTCAAAAGCAGAGCCGCGCAAGCAGGATGTGCATATGACAATTGACGCGGGGGGAATGGACCTGTGCGATGTTGTCCTTGGGGATAGCATCGCAGTCAATGGCGTGTGCCTGACAGTGGTGGAATTGACAGAAAAATCCTTCATGGTGGATGTCTCCAAGGAGACACTGGATTGCACCATCGGTTTTGAAAAGAATTCAGCCGTCAATCTGGAAAAAGCATTGCGTTTGTCAGACAGGCTAGGTGGGCACTTGGTTAGTGGTCATGTTGACGGCGTTGGTGAGGTGGTCAAATTTGCTGCCGAAGGCGATTGTTACTTGCTGAAAATCAAGGCACCCCATGCTCTGGCCAAATATATTGCTACAAAGGGTTCTGTCACTATCAGCGGTGTCAGCCTGACAGTTAATCGCGTAGAAAGCGACACTTTCAGCATTAATTTGATCCCTCATACGCTGGAAATGACTAACCTGAAACACCTGCAAGCCGGTGCCAAAATCAATCTGGAAGTGGATATGATGGCGCGGTATGTAGAACGATTAACCAGTTATCAAGAACAGAATTTTCAAGACTAAACCATTCAAGAATAAACCTATGACAGTTAGCCCGATACAAGACATCATTGCCGACATTAAAGCCGGCAAAATGGTCATCCTGGTGGATGAGGAAGACCGCGAAAATGAGGGTGACCTCGTCCTTGCGGGTGAGTTTGTTACACCAGAACACATCAATTTCATGGCTAAATTCGGCCGTGGCCTGATTTGCCTGACTCTCACGGAAGATCATTGCCGACAACTGGATTTGCCGCTGATGGTGACGTCAAACCGCTCTCCTCATGGGACCAATTTCACACTTTCCATTGAAGCGGCTGAGGGTGTAACTACTGGTATTTCTGCGGCAGACCGTTCACGCACCGTACAGGCTGCGGTGGCTAGAAACGCAAAGCCATCGGATATCATACAGCCAGGCCATATTTTTCCGCTAAAAGCGCAGCCCGGTGGTGTATTGGTGAGGGCTGGACATACAGAAGCCGGTTGCGATCTGGCTTATTTAGCCGGGCTCACTCCCGCTTCTGTTATCTGCGAAATTTTGAAAGACGATGGCAGCATGGCGCGCTTACCGGATCTGCTGGTATTCGCCAAGGAACATGATCTGAAAATCGGCACGATTGCTGATTTGATTCATTACCGCAACCAGACGGAGTCATTGGTAGAACGTGCGGTAGAGCGTCCTTTACAAACCGTTTATGGTGAATTCAAACTGATTGCCTACCGCGATAAAATGGCCCATGAAACCCATCTGGCGTTGGTTAAAGGCGATATTCAGCCAGAAAATGAAACGCTGGTGCGAGTGCACGAACCCCTTTCAGTGATTGACTTGCTGGATATTACCGGCGGGCAACATTCGTGGGGGGTGCATCAAAGCATGCAGGCAATCTCGAAAGCAGAAAGCGGTGTGATCGTGTTCCTGCATCGGCCTGAATCTGCAGCAGAATTGCTGGAACGTGCTAAACCCGCGGCATCAGGGTTAAAATCTGTATCAAAAGTGGATTTGCGCAATTATGGTATCGGTGCGCAGATTTTGAAAGATTTGAATGTGAAGAAAATGCGCCTGCTGGCAGTGCCCCGCAAAATGCCGAGCATGACCGGATTTGATCTGGAAGTGACTGGCTATTTACAGCCCCAAGATGCTAATAAGGAATAATGAATTATGGCGAAGTACGACGATATAATTGAAACAGAAAGAAATCTGGACGGTACGGGGCTCAAAGTGGGCCTTGTCATGAGCCGTTTTAACATCGATGTGTGTGAAGGTTTGCTGGGTGCTTGCACTGAGGAATTGATCAAGTTGGGCGTAGCTCAGAAAGATATTACTTTGGTCACCGTACCGGGTGCATTGGAAATCCCGCTGGCGCTACGAAAAATGGCCCACAGTGGGAAATTCGATGCGCTGGTTGCGCTGGGTGCAGTCATCCGAGGCGAGACTTACCATTTTGAACTGGTTGCCAATGAATCCGGTAATGGCGTAACGCGTATTCAGCTAGACACGGGCGTGCCCATTGCCAATGCCATACTCACTACCGAAACAGATGAACAGGCTCTGGAACGGATGAGCATCAAAGGGAAAGAAGCGGCAATGGTAACCATTGAAATGGCCAACTTGTTGAAACAGCTATGAGTACCAGTAAGGTTAAATCTGGCGGTCCCAAAAAAAGCCGCCGCCTGTCCCGTGAATTTGTCCTCAAGGGATTGTACCAGCGTGAGTTAGGTGGGGATGCGTTTGAACTCATCGAAAAACACTTGCAGGAAGACACAGACTTCAAAAAAGCAGATGAAGTGCATTTTGCAGCACTGCTAAAAGGGGTGATTGCCCAGGCAGAAGCGCTTGAAGCGCAAATTTCCCCGCTGATTGACCGACCCATTACTGAACTCAGCCCGATTGAACGGGCTATCCTGAAGCTGGCTACGTACGAGCTCGTTAATCATCTGGAAATTCCCTATCGCGTAGTGATTAATGAAGCGGTAGAACTGGCTAAGTCTTATGGCGGTACAGATGGCTATAAATACGTGAATGGTGTGATGGATAAACTGGCCGCGAAAGTGCGGGCAGTAGAAGTCAATGCAAATTCATCATCACAACGACCAAGAGGTAAATAGATAGCCTTTTTCTTGAGCTGCTGTTTGTCTCTGTTTTTCCTGCAGTAAATTGATTCTTCTATGGCCTCAGAATTCGATCTGATTCATCGTTATTTCACCCGACCTGCTCCCAGCGCAATACTGGGCGTGGGAGATGATGCGGCCCTGATTCAGCCATCCCCCGGCATGGTGCTGGCGGTGGCTGCTGATATGCTAGTGGCAGGCCGCCATTTTTCCTATTCTGATAAAGCTGAAACGGTTGGCCATAAGTCTCTGGCGGTGAACTTGTCCGATATGGCAGCGATGGGTGCTACTCCTCGCTGGGCGTTGCTTTCTCTGGCGATTAAAGACGCGGACGAGGCATGGTTGCAGGGTTTTAGCGAGGGTTTTTTCGCATTGGCGCAGCAGTTTGGTGTAGAACTGATTGGCGGCGATACCACAAGCGGGCCACTCAATCTTTCTGTGCAGATCATGGGGGAAGTGCCACCAGGACAGGCATTACGCCGTGACGGTGCACAAGTTGGTGATGAAATCTGGGTGTCCGGCACACTGGGCGATGCAGCGCTGGGGTTAGCCAATATGCAACAGCGGCTGGTATTGACGCCAGCCGAAGCGGTGGCTTGTATGGCAGCTTTGCATATGCCGCAACCGCGTGTGACATTAGGTTTGGCGCTGCGCGGAATGGCGACAGCAGCAATCGATATTTCTGACGGGTTGTTAGCGGATTTAGGGCATATTCTGGAGCGCTCAAACGTGGCTGCGGAAATTGAATTTGACCGATTGCCCGCCTCAGAAATCATGCGTCACCATATTGAAAATGCAACAGCACAGCAATGCTTGCTGGCCGGGGGCGATGATTATGAATTGTGCTTTACCGTTCCAGCGGCACTGCATCAGAAAGTGAGCGCGTTATCCAAAAAGCTGGATTTGCCATTAACGTGTATTGGTAGCATAAAGGCAGGAAACGAACTGACGCTGCTTAAAGCCGGTAAGTACATGCTTTTCACAGTGAAAGGGTTTGATCACTTTGCCTAAAACACCCAATTGGCGCTTTATTTCAAGCCATCCCGCTTATTTTCTAGCTTTCGGGTTTGGTAGTGGGTTAAGCCCCTTTGCGCCGGGAACAGCCGGCTCGTTGGCCGCTTTTCCTTTGTATTTCTTGTTAATGCCATTGCTGGGTCAAACCATGATGCTGGTTGCACTGGTAGCCGCATTTATCATGGGTATCTGGTTTTGTGATAAAACCGGCAGAGCGCTTGGTGTGGCAGATCATGGTGGTATAGTCTGGGATGAAATAGTGGCCTTCATGCTCATACTGCTGTTTGTGCCGCAAACCCTATTCTGGTTTGGCGTCGCATTTGGATTATTTCGCTTGTTTGATATCTGGAAGCCCTTCCCCATCCGTTATTTTGATACCCGGATTAAAAACGGATTTGGCGTCATGCTGGATGATTTGCTCGCAGCAGCATATGCCTTGATTGTTTTGCAAGGTTTGTTATGGTTATGGACGAAATGAAAACGATAGACGAGAAAATGCTTTTTGCTTTATCGGAACAAGTAGGTAATTCGCTGAAACAGCGCGGGTTGATGCTGGTAACCGCCGAATCCTGCACCGGTGGCTGGGTGGGGGAAGAGGTGACCGCGATACCGGGTAGTTCACACTGGTATGATCGGGGATTTATTACTTACACGAATACTGCAAAAGAGGAAATGCTGGGGGTTTCTAGAAAAACACTGGAAGCATTTGGTGCCGTAAGTGAAAAAACCGTTTCAGAGATGGTAACGGGCGCACTTAAAAACAGCCATGCCCAAATCGGGTTGGCTATCAGCGGCATTGCAGGCCCAGGAGGTGCAACACCCACCAAACCCCTGGGTACGGTGTGTCTGGCCTGGGGAACCAAAGGGGGGGAGGTGAAAAGTGTTACCCGGCAGTTTGACGGAGATCGGCAGCAAGTACGTGCTCAGGCAGTAGCAGCGGCGCTGACAGGCGTGCTGGAATTATTACAAGAAATTGGGGCATAAACCCGTCATTTAAGTTGTGACAAACTTATGCCATAATCCTCAAGTTATTTAAAGGAATACATGAATGGATGAGAATAAAAGTAAAGCACTAGCGGCAGCGCTTTCGCAGATTGAAAAACAGTTCGGCAAAGGCTCTATCATGCGCCTTGGCGATAATGATGTGGTTAAAGATATTCAGGTTGTTTCTACCGGATCCCTTGGTCTGGATATCGCGCTGGGTGTAGGTGGCTTGCCACGTGGCCGTGTTGTGGAAATTTACGGCCCGGAATCTTCCGGTAAAACGACGCTGACTTTACAAGTGATTGCAGAAATGCAAAAACTGGGTGGTACTGCCGCTTTTATCGATGCAGAACATGCGCTAGATCCGCAGTACGCACAAAAACTGGGTGTTAACGTTGCTGATCTGCTGATTTCTCAACCAGACACCGGTGAACAGGCACTTGAAATTGCCGATATGCTGGTGCGCTCTGGTTCAGTAGATATCGTGGTTGTCGACTCGGTAGCTGCACTGACACCTAAAGCTGAAATTGAAGGCGAAATGGGTGATTCACACATGGGTCTGCAAGCACGTCTGATGTCACAAGCCCTGCGCAAGTTGACCGGAAATATCAAACGTACCAATACACTGGTGATTTTCATTAACCAGATTCGTATGAAAATTGGTGTGATGTTTGGTAATCCTGAAACCACAACTGGTGGTAACGCACTTAAATTTTATGCTTCTGTGCGCCTTGATATTCGCCGTACAGGCGCGATCAAAAAGGGTGAAGAAGTCGTTGGCTCTGAAACCCGCGTTAAAGTGGTTAAAAATAAAGTGGCGCCACCCTTCAAGCAGGCAGAGTTTGATATTCTTTACGGCGAAGGCATTTCCCGCGAAGGTGAAATTCTGGAGCTGGGCGTAGCGCACAAACTGGTTGAAAAAGCAGGCGCGTGGTATAGCTATAAGGGCGAGAAAATTGGCCAGGGCAAAGATAACTCACGGGAATATCTGAAAGAACACAAGGATATTGCACTTGAGATTGAAGCCAAAGTACGCGCAGCAGTGGGCGTAAATGGCGTGCCAGCAACAGTTGATCCAGATACCGTGGATGCCTGAACCAAGTTTGCGTGCTCGCGCGATGAGTTTTCTCACGCGGCGCGAATACGCACGGGCTGAGCTCTACCGTAAGTTGTTGCCGTATGCAGAAGACCGTGAAAGCCTGGAAAGTTTGCTGGATGATTTGAAAGCCCGTGGCTGGTTATCTGAACAGCGCTTTGTCGAGCAGATTGTCCATGCCCGACAAGGCAAATACGGTAGCTTGCGTGTAGCTAACGAATTGCGTGAAAAAGGTGTGGCTGAAGAACTGATTGGCGCGGCTTTAGTGCAGGTAAAAGAAGGTGAGCTTGAAACGGCCCGTGCGATCTGGCAAAGAAAATTCAGAAATCCTCCTGCAGATGCCAAAGAAAGGGCCAAGCAGATGCGGTTTCTGCAAAGCCGGGGATTCAACATGGGAACAATACGCCGTGTCATGCAAGGTAATGGGGATGAAGATGAGTAACGATTGAACCATCTTGAGAAAATCCGGCCTGTTAAGTAAATGGATAGCTTAGTGCAACCAATGCATACAAGAATTTGATATTTAGGAAAGCAATAATGAAAAGCAGTGAAATTCGACAGAAGTTTCTTGATTACTTTGCTAGCCATGGTCACACCATTGTGCCATCGAGCCCGCTTGTGCCAGGCAATGACCCCACATTGCTTTTCACTAATGCCGGAATGGTGCAATTCAAAGATGCGTTCCTGGGGCGTGATAACCGTGCCTATGTTCGCGCTACCAGCTCTCAGCGCTGTGTAAGGGCCGGTGGTAAGCACAATGATCTGGAAAATGTCGGATATACCGCCCGTCATCACACCTTTTTTGAAATGCTGGGCAATTTCAGCTTTGGTGATTATTTTAAGCGTAATGCCATTCAATATGCCTGGGAATTTCTGACCAAAGAACTGAATATCCCTGCAGAAAAACTGTGGGTGACAGTGTATGTCGAAGACGATGAAGCTGCTGATATCTGGCTGAATGAAATCGGTGTACCCGCTGATCGTTTGGCGCGTATTGCCGGTAGCGATAACTTCTGGCAAATGGGTGACACTGGACCATGTGGCCCTTGTACCGAAATTTTCTACGACCACGGCCCGGATGTGGCAGGTGGTCCACCCGGAACAGCAGATGCAGATGGCGATCGCTATATTGAAATCTGGAATCTGGTGTTCATGCAGTACAACCGTGATGAATCCGGTACGCTGAACCCGCTGCCCAAGCCTTCCGTAGATACCGGAATGGGACTTGAGCGTATTTCTGCTGTTATGCAGCATGTACACAGCAACTACGATATTGATCTGTTCCAGGATTTGATCAAGGCAGCAGCACGGGAAACCGGCGCAAAAGATCTTGCCAACAATTCCCTTAAAGTGATTGCCGATCATATTCGCGCATGTTCATTCCTGATTACCGATGGCGTGATTCCGGGTAATGAAGGCCGTGGCTACGTGTTGCGCCGTATTATTCGCCGTGCTATTCGGCATGGTTACAAACTGGGCCAAAAACAGCCGTTTTTCCACCTGTTGGTAGAAGATCTGGCTAAAGCCATGGGTGTGGCATACCCGGAACTGGTAGAGGCGAAAGAGCGCGTTATCAGTGTGTTGAAGCAAGAAGAAGAGCGTTTTGCCGAAACACTGGAACACGGCATGGGCGTGTTGGAAACGGCCATGAAGAGCGAAGACAAAATGCTGGATGGCGAAACGGTTTTCAAACTGTACGATACATTTGGCTTCCCGTTGGACCTGACAGCAGACGTCGCACGGGAGCGTGGCATCACCGTTGATTTTGCCGGTTTTCAGAATGCCATGCAGATGCAGCGTGAGCGCGCACGTGCTGCCTCAAAATTCACCATGAAAGGCGGTGTGGAGTTTGATGGGCAAGCGACCGAGTTTTTCGGTTATGACACATTGCATGTGGATGGTCATATTCTGGCTATCTACAAAGAAGGCACGCAGGTAAATAGTATCGATGTCGGCGATATGGCCGTGATTGTGCTGGATCGTACACCGTTTTACGCTGAGTCTGGCGGGCAGGTAGGCGATTGCGGAGAAATAGCCTCTAGCGGTGGGACGTTCACGGTAGAAGATACCCAGAAAATTCAGGCAGAAGTCTTTGGGCATAAAGGCGTTCTGAAGACCGGTAAGCTGTCCGTAGGCGATACTGTGCAAGCCCAGGTAGATGCGGCGGCTCGCAGCCGTGCTGCGTATAACCACTCCGCCACACATTTGCTGCATTCTGCGCTGCGTAAAGTGCTGGGCAGCCATGTATCGCAAAAAGGATCGCTGGTTGATCAATCGCGCACCCGTTTTGACTTTGTGCACAATGAGCCCGTTACGGCCGATCAGATCAAGCAGATTGAAGAACTGGTCAATCAGGAAATTCGCCGCAACGTGGCAGTAGAAACCCGCTTGATGAAACACGATGAAGCCATCAAGCATGGCGCTATGGCACTGTTTGGTGAAAAGTATGGCGACGAAGTGCGCGTGGTAGGCATGGGCGACTTCTCAACTGAATTGTGTGGTGGTACACACGTTAAACGCAGTGGTGATATTGGTCTGTTCAAAATCATTTCTGAATCAGGTGTAGCTGCAGGTATTCGCCGGGTAGAAGCCGTTACCGGACCGGGTGCGCTGGAGTATGTGCAGCAACAGCAGCAGCAATTGCAGGACGTAGCTGCGTCACTCAAAGCATCTCCACAGGAAATCACCCAGAAGATCGGCCAGATCATGGATAACGTCAAGAGTCTGGAAAAAGAACTCTCCCGACTCAAATCCAAATTAGCTGCGTCACAGGGTGACGATCTGGCAGGCAGTGCAGTGGAGGTATCAGGGGCTAAAGTACTGGCAGTCGCCATTGACGGTGCTGATGCCACTGCCCTGCGTGAAACCATGGATAAACTGAAGGATAAACTGAAATCCTGTGCCGTAGTTCTGGCTTCCACAGAAGGCGGTAAAGTCACCCTGATTGCTGGTGTGACGCAGGATCTGACTGCTAAGGTGAAAGCAGGTGAACTGGTCAACTTTGTAGCCCAGCAAGTGGGTGGAAAAGGCGGTGGACGTCCGGATATGGCGCAAGCTGGTGGAACCGAACCGGCTAAATTGCCCCAGGCTTTGGCTGGGGTTGCAGAGTGGGTGAAGGGTAAGATGGCCTGATAGATTATTGCAATCTAAAAGCCGGGCAGGAGAAAATCCTGCCCGGCTTTTTTTTGCAACAAAGATATATAGTGAATGACTTCTGGTTTACTTCCCATGTTATGTGAAGTGTTATGTGAAGTGTAGGGTGTCAATAAACAAAGCGCATTTCGTCTGATGTTTTGCTACTTGGTGCTTCCACAGCGAATTTTATTTCGTTTGGCACAATAACGTGCACCCTATGTTGGCAGTTTTACGCCAACAACTGTATATTGATGCATATGGCATTTTGTGACAAGTTAAGCGACATTTTTTCTAAGATTGTTAGGTCTTGTTTAAATTCAGAGGTTTTATGCAGTTATTTGAAGTCCAACATTCCGAATTCAGAGAGCAGCGATTGACAGTAGAAGCTGCAGGTTGGTTTCGTGGGCCACGACTATTGCTCAATGGAAATATCGTGCCAAGGCAGAAAGGGTGCTACAAGGTTAAGTCAGACTCTGGAGCTGAGACTACACTTAGACTAAAATACAACTATCTGGACCCAATCCCGAAAATCAAAATAGGCGAGGAGGTGATTGAACTCGCCAGCTCGTTGAAATGGTACGAGTACGTATGGATGAATATTCCCATTGTCTTGATGTTTATTGGCGGTGCAATTGGTGGTCTTGTTGGTGCGTTGGGCGCAAATGCAAGTGGCAAGATTTTCAGAAGTGATCGTGGTGCAGTTGCGAAATACGGGTTTTCAGCACTCATAACGCTAGGTGCGTTTATCGCCTACGTTATACTGCCACGGTATTTCAGTTACTCATCGGTGCTATGCATAAATGAGACCTAAACGGCAAATAGCCGTAGCACCTTAATCAACGGAGGAAACATGAGCACATCAATGCTGGCTAGTCGCGCTGAATCCCTAAATGCAAAAGTCGGTGCCGTCACTTTGGCTGTGGCTGCCTTCATGACGCTGCTGCTGTCTCACATCGACACTTCTCTCGCGCCCCTGCGTATTTTGACGCTCACTGTTGCGGCGTTTGCTGCCTGGGCGTTTTGCGATGAAATGGGCCTGAGAAAACCGCTGAATCGAGCAGGCTTTATCTTCTTCACCATTGCGGCGATAACCAAAGTACAAATCTCGCTTGGTATCGCAACAGAGTTTGCAGGACGTTACTATCTCCTGTACGCGGCATTCTTGTTGCTTGCAGTGCTTTTTTGGTCAATCGCCCTCCTTCACCGCCAGCGAGAGCTGAAAGTGATCGGCGCTGTTGGCGTTATTGCGACTTTGGCACCTATTGCAGCAATCATCGTAGGCCACATCGTAGTCGGCCTTGGGGCTGCTCTCGGGGTTGGATCCATGCTTGCTGCAACGGGAGGCGGCCCACTAACCAACCTCAGCTTTGTCACAATGGTTGAACGCATTTTTGGTCTCTGGGGTTATGTGGCTGCCTGGCTCCTATGGAGAGGGCATATAGTTAATAAATCCCATGTGCAGTAGTGTCGAATGGTAAGCCGAAGTCACTCAGCATCTATTCCGTCATGCACCTTCAAACTAACTGGTTGGGCAAAGGTTACTCAAGGCATCACACCGGGTCCGAAGACACAATATTGTCGTTAGCATAGTAGGCCAAAAGCACGCAACTCGACTTGTCCCATAAACAATAAATTCGTATACCAACTTGTAAATATCAACTTGCAATGCATAATTAACTGAGATCGCAGTAAAAATTATGCAAACAAGCATGCCAAAAATATCCACATGGAAGACAAAGAATTTGCTTAAAAATACCATGAAATGGCTGTTTTCATTTTTTGTGTTAATGGTAATCACCTCTTGCGCCTCCAGTCCGAAAGTTGTTGATCATGCTTTCGGTTTCGATATGCGTAAAGACGGCCAGGATGCTGTTGTGCTGGATTACCGGTACGGGGGTTCGAATTTGCCGATTAGAGCGCCGGAGTGGGCTGTGAAAGAAGGTAAAACCTTTGCGTCCAATGGGGTGCAAGGCTCCATGAATAAGGGCGAGTTTCTGTATGTAAAATGGCGTAATACAACCACGGGTAAAGTGTATGAGGATACTGTTGATCTCCGGCAACGTTTACCTGCCGACATTACTAATCACACTATTTATTTTATGATTCATGGGGCACAGCTGTATGTGTATCTGATTTCACCAGAAAATGCGGCGAAATCATCAGATAAAGCTGACTATGGGCCGCGCGTTTATCGCAACCGGAAAATCATCACTATTTATCCGGATCATCTGAACTAACCGCTAAATCTAAAAAGGAATGTTGCCATGCCTATTGAAATTGATCTGAATGCGACGCAAAGACAAGATAGCCTGGATTACAACCTTGAGATGTGTAAGAAAATGATTGAGGGCGCGGTAGAGGGAGCTATTCCTAAAGGCCAGTTTGTTTATTTTGCCGCATTTGATGGCACGAACAATGATAAGAACAATGTGCATAAACCAGAACAACAAACCAATGTTGCTCAATTGTGGGAACAGTATGAAGTCGCGATGGGGGAAGCTGGGAATGAAGGTCTCCACGGGAGGTATTTTCCAGGCCTGGGTACAGAGGGAAAGCCGTTTACGGAATCCTGGTACCCTGCAGCTGTGACAGCGGGGGTGGTTAAAACAGCGGAAGATGCTTATAAAGACTTTGGCGTACAAGCCTCTGACTGGCTCAAGGATAATCCGGATGCACCAGTGTCTGTAGCACTGACTGGATTTAGTCGTGGTGTAGCTTCAGCAGCAATATTCAGTCAGTTGTTGTATAAAAATGGATTGGTTGATTTAACCGGTAAGGTCCTGATTGAACCGGGTAAGGTGATGGTAAAGGCAGGCGTACTTTTTGATCCAGTTGCAACGGGCGTTAAAGGAAATATGGCCTTCCCGCCCAACGTTAAAAATTGTGTGGCTATCAAGGCCCTGAATGAATATAGAAAATTGTTTTTGGCCATAGATTATTCGAAGCAGGCGGATATTGTGACTACCCTGAGGATGTATGGCAACCATTGTGATGTGGGTGGGGGATATGATAACGGCTTTGGAGCGCTAACCTTGCAGGCTGCCACGCAGTTTCTTCAGAAATCAGGGTTGCCTGTGGCGGATGTGCCACCTGGCCGTGAACGCGAAAACGCGCTCGATAAGTTTGTCATCCATAGTGAACAATTTGATAAGCGTCATGTCCTTAATTCTGATGACCCATTGAATTATCAGCTCTGGGAAGTCACCAATAGCGTTGGATGGGGTTATTATGTGGAAGGTACTTTTAAGTACCCGGACAAACGTTTATTTGATGAGAATGTGGTAGTGACACCGGCTTATGGACTGGATGCTTCAGGGAGGCGAAGTTTTACGCTCTACAGTGGGGAAGTAATCAAGGTTTAACGGCAATTGAATGTCAATATACCGCGTGGCACCCTGATCTCTTCTGCGAGGGATAAGAAGCTGGAATTGTAACTTGTTACTGGCTGCTTTTAGCCCTCACGTACACCGTTTAAAACGGCAATAATGCCTCCGGCGCAGCTGCTTTCAACACTTTGCGGAAATCATCCTGAATGTGTTTCAGTGCGGCTTCGTTATCCCCCTCAAAACGCAGCACGATCACCGGTGTAGTGTTCGATGCGCGCATCAGGCCAAAACCCTCTGCATATTCCACGCGTAATCCATCGATGGTATTAATTTCTTTTGGGTTGTCGAATTTCGCGGATTTTTGCAGTCTCTCTATCAGGGCGTAGTTTTCACCTTCCTGCAGTTTGATCTGAAGTTCGGGTGTGTTTACGGTATCGGGCAAACCGTGCAATGTGGCATTGATATCTGCCTGTTTGCTTAGAAATTCGAGCAATCGCGCACCGGCATAAAGGCCGTCATCAAAACCATACCAGCGCTCTTTGAAGAAAATATGACCGCTCATTTCACCTGCCAGCAACGCGCCGCTTTCTTTCATTTTGGCTTTGATGAAAGAGTGGCCGGTTTTCCATAAAGTTGGCTTGCCACCACGGCTTCTGATCCAGTCAAACAGATTGCGTGTGGATTTAACATCGAAGATGATTTCCGCGCCCGGATTACGGGAGAGCACATCTTCCGCAAATATCATTAGCTGGCGGTCTGGAAAAATGATTCTGCCATCTTTGGTGACTACGCCCAAACGGTCACCATCACCGTCAAAAGCCAGGCCGATTTCTGCGTCGCTGGATTGTAGCTTTGCGATCAGGTCTTTCAGGTTTTCGGGTACGGAGGGATCGGGATGGTGGTTAGGGAAATTACCATCTACTTCGCAAAACATTTCGGTGACTTCACATCCCAGTTTGCGGTAAAGGGTAGGGGCAAAAGCGCCGGGTACCCCATTGCCACAATCCACAATGATTTTCATCGGGCGGGCTAGCTTGATATCGCCGGTGATACGATCGATGTATTCATCGTCAATAGCGTGCTGGCTGTACTGTCCGTTGCCAGTTGCCAGATCGTTGTTTTCAATGCGTGTGCGCAGCGCCTGAATAGTGTCGCCGGATAGTGTTTCGCCGCCCAGTACCATTTTCAGGCCATTGTAATCCGGAGGGTTGTGGCTGCCTGTTACCATCACGGCTGAATTGGTATTGAGCTGGTACGCTGCGAAGTAGGTCATGGGGGTAGCCACCATACCTAAATCAATGACATCAATGCCGCTTTTCTGAATGCCACGTGCCAGCGCTGCAGCCAGATCAGGGCCGGATAATCTGCCATCACGTCCGATAACAATGGCAGTTTGCTTGCGGGCAACTGCTTCAGAGCCTATGGCATGGCCGATTGCTTCAACAATTTCAGGTGTCAGAGATTTGCCAACAATTCCGCGAATATCGTAGGCTTTGAAAATTTCCTTGGGTAGTTGCGTCATCTTATTCCTTGTTTACACTTTATTAAATTCGGAATATCCAGAAAAATGGATTCTGTGCTTACATTTTCCGAAATGTCATTTTACACATCAGCCGGTCGCAAACGGAATCTACGCCTCTTTTTGTCAAAATGGTTGACCGCAGAGGCGCGGAGGCGCTGAGAAGGCAGAAAGTATTCTCTCTGTTCAGTGACACTTAGTTAAATGGGTGTCATTGGCAGTTCAGCACCTCTAGCCAAACATCATCGTTTTTCTCAGCGTCTCTGCGCCTCTGCGGTGAATGCGATTTAATATGTAACTTTACATGCGCTTCAAACAGATCGAAATACCATGCTGGCAGCATTTGTCAGGAATGCGCAACGATAAATTGCTTTACCACTGCTGCATCTACAGGCATTACCTCAAAGCGTTGCGGCAATTTTTCCAGATTTTCCAAACCAGCAGGACGTTCGGCATGACGGCCTAGTGCTTCAAAGATGGTTTCGTCAAACTTGGCGGGTAATGCGGTTTCCAGACAGACCATAGGGATGCCTGCTTCGCGATGCTCCAGACCCACTTTCACGCCGTCTGCGGTGTGTGTGTCGATCATGGTCTGGTATTGCTGATACACCTTGCGGATGGTCTCCAGACGATTTTGATGACTGCTTGAGCCGGATTCGAAGCCAAAGTCTTTAACCTTGGCAAAATATGGGGTTTTGCTTAAATCAAAACTGCCGCCTGTTTCCACTTGTTGCCAGAGATCTTTGAGAATTTTCGGGTCGCGCCCGACCAGGTCATAGACAAAACGCTCGAAGTTGGAAGCTTTCGAAATATCCATCGAAGGGCTGCTGGTATGTTCGGTTTGGGGGCGAGGGCGATACACGCCGGTGCGGAAAAACTCATCCAGTACATCGTTTTCGTTAGTGGCCACGATCAGCTTGTGGATGGGCAGTCCCATCTGTCTGGCGATGTGGCCAGCGCAGACATTGCCAAAGTTACCTGAAGGTACCGAGAATGAAACCTTCTCATCGTTATTTTCAGTCAGCGCGAAATAGGCTTTGAAGTAGTAAACTACCTGAGCAGTAACGCGCGCCCAGTTGATTGAATTCACTGCGCCGATCTTGTGTTTGGCCTTGAAATCCAGATCGTTGGATACCGCTTTGACAATATCCTGACAGTCATCAAACACCCCTTCGGCGGCGATATTAAAAATGTTAGGGTCTTGCAGAGAGAACATCTGTGCAGTCTGGAACGGGCTCATCTTGCCTTTGGGCGAAAGCATGAACACGCGCACACCTTTTTTGCCGCGCATGGCGTACTCTGCGGCGCTGCCTGTATCGCCCGAGGTGGCACCAAGAATATTCAGTTCCGCGTTTTCTTTTGCCAGTACGTACTCGAACAGATTGCCGAGAAGTTGCATGGCCACGTCTTTAAACGCCAGTGTCGGGCCATAGGATAAGCCGAGCAGATGGACACCCGGTTCCAGTGTTTTGACTGGTGTAATGTCGTCCGAGCCGAATACTTCAGCAGTATAGGTTTTGTCGATAATTGTTTTGAGATCGGCCGCGGGAATGTCGTCAGCAAAGCGGCGTAATACTTCAAATGCCAGCTCGCGGTAATTCATGCTGCGCATTGCAGCCAGTTCATCCGTCGAAAGCGTTGGATAAACTTCAGGAATAGTCAGGCCGCCATCCGTAGCGAGGCCGCCGAGCAGGATTTCGGTAAATGTCTTGGGTGGCATTCCGCCGCGGGTACTGAGGTATTTCATGGGTTTCTCAATTATTTAAGATCTGAAAGTATGTCCAGGTTTCAACTCTAAACAAGCGGAACATCCTGATGTATTAAGTGGATGCATTCAAAACGCACTATTTTACAGCAATAGAATGTATTTCTGATGAAATTTCACTCACGCCCTAATTTGGTGCATTTGAGTGAGTGGCCGCACGAGTCTGGTGCTGATTCAGAATAATAGGATATTGCCTACCTATACTTTTTTTATATAACACTATGATTTTAATGTATTTCAATTATTTAATAATATTATGCAATGCATATGGCCCTGATATTGCTAAGTCATAAGTACCAGCGTATGAAAGTTGGATGCGGAATTTTCTGAAACGTGGCTTTAATAATATCAAGGGGCTAAAAATGCAACGACGAAATTTTTTGAAGAAAGCAGTTGTGACAGCATCACTGGCAGCAATCGGCACATTGAGTGGATTAGCGTTTGCAGGTGACAAGGATCCAATCAAAGTCGGGATTTTGCATTCACTTTCCGGCACGATGGCCATTTCTGAAACTTCGCTGAAAGATATGGCATTAATGACGATTGATGAAATCAATGCAAAAGGTGGCGTGTTAGGCAGAAAGCTGGAACCGGTTGTGGTTGACCCAGCATCAAATTGGCCGCTTTTCGCTGAAAAGGCGCGTCAGCTGGTTTCAAAAGATAAAGTTGCTGTGACGTTTGGTTGCTGGACTTCGGTTTCACGTAAATCAGTTTTACCTGTGTATGAAGAATTGAACGGTTTGCTGTTCTACCCAGTGCAATATGAAGGGGAAGAGCTTTCACAAAATGTATTCTATACCGGTGCTGCTCCCAATCAGCAGGCAATCCCCGCAGTTGAATACATGATGAGCAAGGATGGTGGTAGTGCAAAGCGCTTTTTCTTGCTAGGTACTGACTATGTGTATCCACGTACAACGAACAAAATTCTGCGTGCATTCCTGAAGTCCAAGGGCGTGGCTGACAAGGATATCGAGGAAGTATATACCCCGTTTGGTCATAGCGATTATCAGACCATTGTTGCGAACATCAAGAAGTTTGCTGCAGGGGGTAAAACCACGGTTATTTCAACCATCAACGGCGATTCTAATGTGCCTTTCTACAAGGAATTGGGTAATGCCGGTCTGAAGGCGACAGACGTCCCTGTTGTTGCGTTCTCGGTTGGTGAAGAAGAGTTGCGTGGTATCGACACGAAACCATTGGTGGGTCACCTGGCAGCTTGGAATTACTTCATGTCAGTCAAGAATCCTACAAATGATGCATTTATCAAGGATTGGAAAGCCTATGCCAAGAAGAAAAACCTGCCAAATGCTGACAAGGTTGTGACAAACGACCCAATGGAAGCAACGTATGTGGGTATTCATATGTGGGCGCAAGCCGTAGAAAAAGCCAAATCCACTGATGTCGATAAGGTTCGCAAGGCAATGGCTGGTCAGACCTTCAAGGCACCATCCGGCTTTACGCTCAAGATGGATGAAACCAATCATCACCTGCACAAGCCTGTCATGATTGGTGAAATTCAGGCAAATGGTCAGTTCCAGGTTGTATGGAAAACGAAGGGGCCGATCCGTGCTCAGCCTTGGAGCCCGTTCATTGCCGGTAATGAGAAAAAGCAGGGGCTTTAATAGTTTGGTTTTGCTTGCCTAAGTAACTTGCAAAAGGATGCGAAGAAAAGTTGTTTTTCTGAAAATGAAAGTTTAAAAATTATCCCTTTGCAATGGCAAACAAGACATGGCAGTTTTTGGTAGTTAATCGGAACCGGGGTTTTTTCCGGTTCCGTTCCCCTCACCTTACCGGGTAATTACAATGTCCAACAATAGCATGTTGAGATTCTTGCTCAATGCAGTTGTCTGCTGCACGATATTTTTAACGGCATCCGCTTTTGCAGCCGACGATTTATTTAATAAATTGGCTACGGGCGATAGTGATGAAAAAATCGTTGCCATCAATCAACTGGTTTCAACTGAACATCCTGCGGCCTTGCCTGTTTTACAAGCATTAAAAGATGGCGAACTGAATGTCACCGATAATGGTGTGCTGGTGATTATCAGTAATGAAGGCACACTCAATGCCCTGGATCATAGCGTTATAAATCCTGCACCGGAAAATGTCGAAGCGATCATGATCAATAACCGGATAAGAGGGGCGCTGGATGCTGCTTTGGCCACTCTGCAACTGGTTTCTGGTGAGAAAGAAAAACGTCTGGCTGCTGCAAATGAGTTGCTGGATAAAGCAGATATTAATTTGCTCCCTGCTATTCAAAAGGCATTGCTAAAAGAGAAAGATAAGGAAATAAAAGCCGCTTTAGGGCTGGTTGAAGCCAGTATTCAGTTAAAGGATGCGGATGTAAAAGTACGTCTAAAGGCGATAGGTATTCTGGCTGAGAGTGATCAGTCCAGCACCAGGACATTATTAAAGCCCTTTGTTGAAAGGCAAGCGGATGGCCAGTTTATAGAACCTGATGAAAGTGTGCGTGCCGCAGCAAAAGATGCACTGGCAAAAATCAAAAGCAGGTTGACCAGAATGGAATATCTGGGCAGGATTTTCAGTGGCATAAGTTTAGGCAGCATATTGCTCCTTGCCGCACTTGGTTTGGCTATTACCTACGGGTTGATGGGTGTCATCAACATGGCTCATGGCGAATTGCTGATGATTGGCGCTTACACAACTTTTCTGGTTCAGTTGTTTTTCAAACAGTATTTCCCTTCAAGCTTTGATGCCTACCTGATTGCGGCAGTGCCTGCTTCTTTTATTGTAGCGGCCATGGTAGGCATGTTGCTGGAGCGAACGGTTATCCGTCATTTGTATGGACGACCCTTGGAAACGTTGCTGGCTACATGGGGGATCAGTCTGCTATTGATTCAGACCGTACGAAATATTTTTGGTGCACAGAATGTGGAAGTGGTGAACCCAAGCTGGATGTCAGGCGGGATTGATATGGCCAGTAATCTGGTACTCCCTTATAACCGGATTGTGATCATCGGATTTGCCTTTTTTGTATTGCTGCTTGTCTGGCTGCTGTTAAACCGTACAAGACTCGGGCTGTTTGTGAGGGCGGTGACGCAGAACAGAAAAATGGCTGATTGTCTGGGCGTACCTACCCGCAATATTGATATGTGGACGTTTGGGCTGGGCTCCGGTATTGCAGGGTTAGGCGGGTGTGCATTATCCCAGATTGGTAACGTGGGCCCGGATCTGGGGCAAAGCTACATTGTGGATTCATTCATGGTGGTGGTATTGGGTGGCGTAGGGCAACTTGCAGGCACTGTTTCCGGGGCATTGGGTCTGGGTGTGCTGAACAAGTTTCTGGAACCATTCTCCGGCCCGGTAATGGCAAAAATTCTGATTTTACTATTCATCATCATATTTATTCAGCGTCGTCCTCAAGGCTTGTTTGCTTTGAAGGGCCGGGTAGTGGAGCACTAATATGTCTACAATTACAAAATTATATGGCGTAAAGGGTTGGCTGGCGTTGATCGTATTCGGCCTTGCCGTGCTGGTTGTTGTGCCTTTTCTTAATCTGGGATTGCCCGCTTCTCATTCCATGCACATTTCAGACTACACCGTATCGCTCATGGGAAAAATCATGTGTTATGCAGTGGTAGCCCTGGCCATGGATCTGATCTGGGGGTATGCCGGTATTCTCAGTCTGGGGCATGGGTTGTTTTTTGCTATGGGTGGATACGCAATGGGTATGTACCTGATGCGGATGATCGGAACAGAAGGGCAATATCATAGCCATTTGCCGGATTTCATGGTGTTTCTGGATTGGAAAGAGCTTCCCTGGTACTGGTTTGGATCTGACCATTTCTGGTTTGCCGCGCTGATGGTTGTAATGGTGCCGGGTGTGCTGGCATTTGTGTTTGGTTATTTTGCGTTCCGTTCACGAATCAAGGGTGTGTATTTTTCAATCATCACCCAGGCACTGACTTTTGCCTTCATGCTTTTGTTCTTCAGGAATGAAACAGGCTTTGGCGGCAATAACGGCTTTACGGATTTCAAGCGAATTCTGGGTTTTGCCTTGGCGGACTCGTCAACAAAAACAGGGCTATTTATGGCTACAGGTTTGTTTGTCATAATGGCTTTGCTGACTTCACGCTATATTGTGATATCCAAACTGGGGAGAGTGCTGGCAGCTATTCGTGATCATGAAAGCCGACTCATGTTCTGCGGTTATAACCCCCTTGGTTATAAACTCTTTGTCTGGACGTTTTCTGCCATTCTGTGCGGTATTGCAGGGGCGCTTTATGTGCCACAAGTGGGAATTATCAACCCTAGCGAAATGTCTCCGGCAAATTCAATCGAGATTGCCATCTGGGCAGCAGTAGGTGGACGCGGTACATTGATAGGTCCTTTGCTGGGAGCTGGGATTGTGAACGGAGCAAAAAGCTGGTTTACAGTTGCTTTCCCTGAATACTGGCTGTATTTCCTGGGGTTGCTGTTTGTCGGTGTCACCTTGTATATGCCTGCAGGCGTGGTGGGGTTGGTGCAGCAAATGAAAGCGAGGTTCAAATGAACGCAGAAGCAAAAAAAGAAAGGGATGGGTGGGATGATATAGGTAGCGGTCCTGGCAGGATTTTTAAGTCAGGAGAGCTGGATGTATCTCACGGACCTATTCTTTATCTGGACAGCATTTCAGTGAGTTTCGATGGTTTCAAGGCGCTTAATAATCTGAATCTGACAATTGAAGCGGGGGAGTTGCGCTGCATCATTGGCCCTAATGGTGCCGGAAAAACGACTATGATGGATGTGATAACGGGTAAAACACGGCAGGATTCGGGCACAGCGTTTTTTGGTCAGACAATCGATCTGACCAAGCTGACTGAACCGGAAATCGCCCACGCCGGTATTGGTCGTAAATTTCAGAAACCCAGTGTGTTTGAACACCATACCGTGTTTGAAAATCTGGAATTGGCCATGAAAACAGACAAGCGTGTCTGGCGCAGCCTGTTTGCAAAGTTGAGTGGCGAGGAAAAAAGCCGTATTGAAGAAATTCTGGCGTTGATCAAGTTATCTGATAAAGCTAATTTGCCAGCTGGATTACTTGCCCACGGTCAGAAACAATGGCTGGAAATCGGCATGCTGTTGATGCAAGAACCTAAATTACTGCTTTTGGATGAACCTGTTGCCGGAATGACGGATTTCGAAACGGAACGTACAGCTGAATTACTGAATGAACTTGCCGGCCAGCATTCTATTGTGGTGGTTGAACATGATATGGAATTTGTAGGGGCGATCGCGCGAACAGTTACGGTGCTGCACGAAGGCAGCGTTCTCGCTGAGGGGAGCATGGACAAAGTGCAGAATGATGAACGGGTAATTGAAGTGTATCTGGGGCGCTAATCATGCTAAATGTATCAGGAATCAATCAGTATTATGGTGGCAGTCATACATTGCGCGATGTGGGATTACACGTTGAGAAAGGGGCTGTTACCTGTTTACTGGGCCGTAATGGCGTGGGTAAGAGCACTTTGTTGAAATGTCTCATGGGGGTGCTGCCAGTCAAATCGGGTAGTGTGGAGCTTGAAGGCAAAAATATTACGTCGTTATCCCCCCATGAAAGGGCAAAATCAGGGATGGCCTATGTGCCACAAGGTCGTGAAATATTCCCAAGGCTGACCGTAGAAGAAAACTTAAGAATGGGGCTGGCAGGCTTAAAGGGAAAAGACAGCAAAACCATTCCTGCTGAAATTTTTGACATGTTTCCCGTCTTAAAGGAAATGATGCATCGAAGAGGGGGGGATCTTTCAGGGGGGCAGCAGCAACAGTTAGCGATTGGCCGTGCTTTGGCCATGCGACCGAAATTGCTGATCCTCGATGAGCCGACTGAGGGCATACAACCTTCGATCATCAAGGATATTGAACGTGTCATCCAGTCATTGGCAAAGCGTGGGGATATGGGCATCCTGCTGGTTGAACAGTATTATGATTTTGCGCATACTCTGGCGGACTATTATGTGGTGATGCAACGGGGTGAAGTGATTAAAAGCGGCCCCGGATCAGAAATGGAAGCTGAAAATGTACAAGGCTTGTTAGCTGTATGAGTGCAGTTATGGCCTCGCATAGCGGTTGGGAGGCCATGCTGCAGCTTCAATTTGCGCAGAATGATGCAGGAGAAACGGTGCTGGTTCACCGTTTGCACAAAGGCCCTTTAAGGGTGCAAAAGGCACTGTATCCTGAACATCGATCAGTTTGTCATGCCATCATTCTTCATCCTCCGGGTGGTGTTGCCGGGGGGGACTGTTTGACTATTGAGGCCATTGCCAAGACAGGTAGTCATGCGCTGTTAACCACCCCAGGTGCCGGAAAATGGTATAAAAGCGGTGGCAGGTCTGCTAGCCAGTATCTACAATTTCAAGTTGAAAAGAATAGTGTGCTGGAATGGCTGCCACAGGAAACAATTCTGTTTGATGGCGCAGTTGGACACTGGAAAACGCGTATAGATCTGGAAGAAGATGCGCGTTATATGGGATGGGAAATTGTGTGCTATGGGCGCACTGCTTCCGGTGAAAAATTCAGCCATGGCATGTTGCGGCAGGAAACAGAGATTTACGCTCAGGGAAAGCGGATATGGGGTGAATATGCTTCTCTGGAGGGTGGCGACAAGCTGCTTTCTTCCCTGGCTGGCTTGGCAAACAGGACTGTATCCGGCACTTTTCTCATTGCGGGTTTTCTGATGAGCGATGCGTTGTTGAGTGAAGTGCGAGGGATTCTGGTTGATAGCGATTCTGGTGGTGTATCCGGAATAACGAGAGTCGGTAATGTGGTAGCGATTCGCTACCTTGGGTTTTCTTCTGAAAGAGCCAGGCAATATTTTGTTGCTGTGTGGTCATTGCTTCGGCATGCTGTTTCAGGGCATGGGCCATGCATGCCAAGAATCTGGAATACGTAAGGGAAATTATGGAACTGACACCACGAGAAAAAGACAAACTGCTGATTTTTACCGCCGGATTACTGGCGGAGCGTCGCAAGGCAAAGGGGCTGAAACTCAATTACCCTGAAGCCGTTGCCTATATTTCCTCAGCTATCATGGAAGGTGCGCGTGAGGGGAAAACTGTGGCTGAGCTGATGAGTTATGGCGCAACCCTGCTCACACGAAATGACGTCATGGATGGTATTTCTGAACTGATTCCGGAAATTCAGGTTGAAGCAACATTCCCTGATGGCACCAAACTGGTGACCGTTCATCACCCCATTCCTTGAGAGGTTACGATGATACCTGGAGAAATCAAAACAGTCGGTGGTGATATCGAACTGAACGTCGGGCGCGAAACATGCATTGTAAAAGTGGCGAATAGTGGCGACCGTCCAATACAGGTGGGTTCACATTATCATTTTTATGAGACTAATCAGGCGCTCAAATTCGAGCGGGAAATGGCCTATGGTTTTCGTCTCAATATTCCTGCCGGTACAGCGGTACGATTTGAACCGGGGCAGGAACGCACGGTTGAATTAGTAAAATTAGCGGGTGACCGGAAAGTATATGGATTTGCAGGTGCCGTGATGGGGGAATTGAAATGAGTCTCAAAATATCGCGGCAGGCTTACGCAGAAATGTTTGGCCCCACCGTTGGGGATCGGGTTCGCCTTGCCGATACGGAATTGTGGATTGAAGTGGAAAAAGATTTTACGGTGTATGGCGAGGAAGTGAAATTCGGTGGGGGTAAAGTCATTCGTGATGGTATGGGGCAAGGGCAGCGCTGTGCTGCGGATGTGGCCGATACGGTGATTACCAATGCGCTGATTGTTGATCACTGGGGTATTGTTAAAGCGGATATCGGCATCAAATCAGGTCGTATTGCCGCGATCGGCAAGGCAGGCAATCCGGATATTCAGCCAGCTGTCACCATCGTGATCGGTGCCGGCACAGAAGTTATTGCGGGCGAAGGCATGATTGTGACAGCAGGGGGGATTGATTCACATATTCACTTTATTTGTCCGCAACAGATTGAAGAAGCCCTGATGTCTGGTGTGACCACGATGCTGGGTGGAGGTACCGGCCCGGCAACAGGTACAAACGCCACTACCTGCACGCCGGGGCCATGGCATATGGCGCGTATGCTGGAAGCCGCGGAAGCCTTTCCCATGAATTTGGGATTTCTCGGTAAGGGAAATGCCAGTTTGCCTGAACCGTTGCGCGAGCAGGTGCGGGCAGGTGCAATTGGCCTCAAGCTGCATGAAGATTGGGGTACAACGCCCGCAGCCATTGATAATTGCTTGTCTGTTGCAGATGAAATGGATGTGCAGGTAGCCATCCATACCGATACCCTGAATGAATCCGGCTTTGTGGAAACAACACTCGCAGCATTTAAGGGGCGGACGATACATACCTATCACACAGAAGGAGCGGGCGGCGGGCATGCGCCCGATATCATCAAGGCCTGTGGCGAGCAGAATGTGCTGCCCTCCAGCACTAATCCCACCCGGCCGTACACGGTGAATACCATTGATGAACATCTGGACATGCTGATGGTATGCCATCATCTGGATGCCTCCATCGCAGAGGACGTGGCGTTTGCAGAGTCACGGATTCGCCGGGAAACCATTGCAGCTGAAGATATTTTGCATGACCTGGGTGCATTCAGCATGATTTCTTCCGATTCCCAAGCTATGGGGCGAGTGGGTGAAGTGATTATTCGATGCTGGCAGACTGCGCATAAAATGAAAGTGCAACGGGGGCCGCTACCTGAGGATACGGTTGAAAATGACAATTTTCGTGTAAAGCGATATTTGGCTAAATACACAATTAATCCTGCACTTACCCATGGCATATCCCATGAGGTGGGTTCTATAGAAGCAGGTAAATGGGCCGATCTGGTACTGTGGAAACCTGCTTTTTTTGGTGTGAAGCCATCGCTGATTTTGAAAGGGGGCATGATTGCGGCGGCTGCTATGGGCGATCCCAATGGTTCTATCCCTACTCCACAGCCGGTACACTATCGCCCCATGTTTGGCAGCTACGGTCTGGCCTGTTCGGCAACTTCTATTACGTTTGTCTCCCAGGCTGCGCTGGATGATGGGATAGCTGAAAAGCTGGGATTAAAGAAAATGATTTCTGCCGTTAAAAATACTCGCAATGTGCGCAAGGCCGATATGATCCATAATGATTACGCACCCCAGATTGATGTGGATCCTGAAACCTATCTTGTCAAAGCTGATGGAGAATTGCTTACGTGCGAACCGGCTTCTATTCTGCCTATGGCACAACGTTATTTTCTGTTCTGAATTATGTTAATCGTTGAAACACGTTGTGAACCTCAGGCACATCATGATGAAGAACTGGTGCTCCCTTTTGATCTGCGCCAGAAAAGCCGCTTGCGAACGCGGCTAGCTTCAGGTGAAGAAGTAGGGCTCTTTCTGGAGCGAGGGGCAGTTCTGAGGGGAGGAGATTATTTAAAGGGAAACGATGGCAGAGTGATCAAGGTGGTAGCTGCGCCTGAAACAGTGCTGAAGGTAACCTGCAGTTCCCCTATTGAGTTAATTCGCGCAGCCTATCATCTGGGCAACCGCCATGTACCTGTTGAAGTAGGTGATGGCTGGTTACGTCTGGGGGCCGATCATGTGCTGGCAGATATGCTGAATGGTCTGGGGGCGGAAGTGACAGAAGAACAGGCGCCGTTTGAGCCGGAAGCTGGCGCATATGGTGGTGGACACAAGCATCATGGCGAAGCACATGGTGGGCTGATACATCTATTTGGAAATAACGCATGACACAATTGCCTCTGTTGGCTCTGCCACGATTACTGCAACTATCCAGTCCGATGTTGCCGGTGGGTGCATTCAGTTACTCTCAAGGGCTGGAATTCGCCATTGAATCAGGTTTCGTTCATGATGCCGATACAGCAAGGGAGTGGATTGGTGAAGTGCTGCTTGCCAGTATGGCAAGGTTTGAAGCGCCACTGATGGCAAGAATGCAGCAGGCCTGGGAACAGCAGGATGTAGATCAGGCGCTCTACTGGAATGATTTTTTTATTACCTCGCGTGAAACGTCTGAATTGCGTGCGGAAACCCTGCAGATGGGATTTTCGCTGGTACGATTGCTTGAAAAGATGGATGACTTACCTCAGGAACACGTTACAGTTTTACGCCAGAAATCCGATGTTTCGTTTCCCTGTGCATTCAGTCTGGCCGCTGCAGCATGGGGTATTCCGGTAGCTGCATCTGTGAATGCCTATTTGTGGAGTTGGCTGGAAAATCAGGTCAGTGCGGCATTAAAAACGGTTCCTCTTGGCCAGGTTGCCGGCCAGCGCATACTGGCAAACCTGGGAAAGCAATTGCCGGAACTGGCTGAAAGTGCCATGAAGCTTGAAGATAATGAACTGAGTAATTTTAGCCCGATGCTGGCGATAGTCAGTAGTCAGCATGAAACACAATACAGCAGACTTTTCAGATCTTGAAACGAGGAAATTCATGAAGTCATCTCAACCATTACGCGTCGGTATTGGCGGGCCTGTTGGCTCAGGCAAGACAGCACTGACATTGTCCCTTTGCAGGGCATTACGGGATAAATACGACATCGCCGTTGTCACGAATGATATCTATACTGAAGAAGATGCAAAATTTCTGGTGAGTAATCAGGCGCTGGCACCGGAGCGGATTATTGGGGTGGAAACAGGGGGGTGTCCCCATACGGCCATTCGGGAAGACGCCTCCATTAATCTGGAAGCGGTAGATCGTTTAACTCGGTCTTTCCAGAATCTGGAAATTGTATTTGTAGAAAGTGGCGGCGATAATCTTTCGGCAACGTTTAGCCCTGAACTGTCTGATCTGACGATCTACGTGATTGATGTGGCGGCCGGTGACAAAATACCGCGTAAGGGCGGACCCGGCATAACCAAATCGGATCTGTTGGTGATTAACAAGATTGATCTTGCCCCCATGGTAGGTGCATCATTAGAAGTGATGGAAAGGGATTCGAAAAAAATGCGCGGCGAGCGCCCTTTTGTGTTTACCAATTTGAAAACCGGGCATGGACTGAATACGATTATCAGCTTTATAGAAACCCATGGTTTGATGCAGGATGTGGCAGCAACTCAATCGGTTTGATAAAAACGCGGAATTTGACGTGTTGGATGCGGCTGGCGTAGTGAATCTGTCAAGTAGCAGAACAAGCACAGCCATTCTGGTTTTGGAGGAATCATGCAGGCACTACCCCATGATGTCTACGCCTTGTTTGCACTAGCCTTTGCGTTCGGCATAAAGCATGGTCTGGACCCGGATCACCTGGCCACTATTGATGGTCTTTCACGATTTAATGCCGCGACCAAACCTTGGCTGGCAAAATGGGCGGGCGTGTTGTTTTCTATAGGTCATGGTGTGGTTGTAACGGTAGTCGCAGGGGCTATTGCGCTGATGCCTTCCCGGATAACATTACCTGATTGGCTGGAGGGGTTTGGCGCAGCAGTTTCAATTCTGACACTGCTCGCATTAGGTGGGCTGAATTTATATGCTGCGTTTAACCGGCAAGACGCACTGGCCAGACCCATCGGTCTAAAGAGCTGGATGCGTATACAATCCGGACACCCGGCCATTGTGTTGGGTATTGGTGCGTTGTTTGCCTTGTCGTTCGATACCATGAGCAATGCAGCTTTCTTTTCTCTTGCAGCTACCCAGGTTTCAGGTGAACTCTATGCGTTTGCATTAGGCATTGTATTCACCTGTGGCATGATTGTTTCAGATGGGGTAAACGGCATACTCACTGCCCGCTTTATCAGGCAGTCCAATAATCGTGCCGTGATTGCCTCCCGCGTGATGAGTTTTGCCATTGGGAGTGTGAGTCTGTTCGTAGCATTCATGGGTATTTCAAGACTGTTTATACCCACATTATCTGAAAAGATTGACCATTTTGGTATCTGGCCAGGCATGGCTGTGTTCGTATGGGTGGCTGCAGGATTTGCTGTGTCTTTGTATATTGCACGTTTGGCAGCAGCAGGGAAGCAGGGCGTAAAAAGCTGACCTGCAAGCCTAATCTGACATTATACGCCGCTCAGCGACCCCCTCAAAAAATGCCATGATTCTTTGTGGTAACCAGTTTAAATTCCCCGGAAAAGGGCCGCTTACAAATCCAACGTGACCGCCTTCTGCGGGATACTCCAGGGTTACCATCTTGCTCACCTCATCGGATGCAGGCAGGGATGAAGCCGGCATAAAGGGATCATTCAGCGCATTAATCACCAATGTTGGCGCTTGAATATATGGAAGATAAGGTTTGCTGCTGGCTTTCAGCCAGTAATCATCCGCATTTTTAAAACCATGGAGTGGTGCAGTGAACGCATCATCAAAAGCGTATAGAGTGGCAGCTGCCTGAATAGCCGTGTGATTCACCTGCATATTATGCAGATGAAATTTGTGTTCAGCTTTTTGCTTGAGCGTTTTCAGGAAATGCCGGGTATATGTCGCCTTGTTGAAACCCTGATCCAGTACTTGTCCTGCTGTCGCTAAATCCAGCGGCGCTGAAATAGCAGCGGAAGCATCTACGATGGACAATGCTTCTCCTGCTTGTTCCCCCAGCCATTTCAGTAGCGCATTACCCCCCAATGAAACACCTGCAGCATAAAGTGCATTATTGGGATTTAATGTGCGAAGGTGTCGCAATATCCAGTCAATTTCAGCAGAGTCGCCCGAATGGTAAGCGCGGGGAAGGCGGTTAGGTTCGCCGCTGCAGCCACGAAAATGCGGTATCACCCCCCGCCAGCCTTTCTGGCGTAGATTGTGCATCAGGCTTTTGGCGTAGTGTCCTTGCGAGCTGCCCTCCAGTCCGTGAAACAAGACAACCAGCGGTGAATCAGGCGGGCCATCCAGCCAGTCCAGATCAATAAAATCCCCATCAGGTGTTTCAAGTCTTTCCCGGCGATAAATCAAGGGGGGAAAGGGTATGAAAAAATAGGGATAAATGGTCTGAAGATGCCCGCCAGGTAGCCAAAACGCGCTTTTGAACGATTCCTGGCTCAATGGAGAATAGTGGACGAAGAAGGAGTGTTGATTTCTACCGCATTACTTGTGTCAGGAGTAAGGGATGCATGGTGCAGAATCATGCGCCACCCCTGGTTAGTCAGTCGGTAAATGTTGGTGGCAATAACCGGATCACGGCGTCGGCGATCGCCATTCATGTAGATATACTCATGCACTGTATGGATAGAGGTGAGCGCTGTTTGAATGTACTGTGCATCGCTAATTTCAAAGCGCATTTCAACGCCGCTAGCAAAAATGTGCTGCCAGCTTTCCAGAATCATCGTGCGACCCTGCAGCCGCTTGCCATTAGGATGAATGCACGTGATATCTGCATCATTATCCCATACGGCCATCATCGCTTCTAAGTTGGCTGATTGAAAAGCCTCATAGAAAGCGGCTTCGGCCTCCTGAGGCGTAGGAAATACAAGATCCATGAGTTTAATCCGTCGTAACGAAAGTTTATCTCTTAAATCTTATACTATCATTTGAACTATACCAAGGTTTTGCTTGGTTTCTTGCCAACGTGGCTATCTAGTGCAGGCATTCCGGTGTGTGAATTTCATAACCTTGAGCAAAGTCCACGCCTATCAGTTTGAGCTTGTCCATGATGCTGTTATTTTCAACATACTCAGCGATGGTTTGTATTTTCATGGCTTTCGCAATCTGGTAGATAGCTTCGACCATCAGGTAATCAGTATTATTATTTGCCATGTCTACGATGATTGAACCATCAATTTTGAGAAAATCTACGGGTAAAGATTTCAAATAGGCAAAGGAAGACATACCGCTGCCAAAGTCATCCAGAGCAAATCTAAAACCGTCTGCGCGCAATTCACTCATGAATTTTGCTACTTTTGTCAGATTGTTGATGGCAACAGTTTCGGTCACTTCAAAGCAGATCAGATGGGGTGGAATATCGTGTTCAATAATCTGATCTTTGAGAAAATCCAGGAAAAAATCGTCATTCAGGCTTGCACCAGACAAATTGATAGAACAAAGCGGCCCGCTTTGACCATCCCCATAATGCTCACCGTTCATCAAACAACGGGATTTGTGAGCAAATAATGTGCGAATTACCCAACGGTCGATGAGCGGCATCAAATGGTACTTTTCTGCGGCTAAAATAAATTCACTCGGGGGGATGGGGTTGCCTCCATCATCCAGCATGCGCAGCAATATTTCATGGTGTTCATAACAGGCATAGCCTGATGTGACGGGCAAAATATGCTGATAATAGAGGCGGAAGCGGTCAGCCTCAAAGGCATCGGTGATACGGGAAATCCAATCCATTTCCCTGCGGCGGAAAGAGCATTCTTCATCGCTTGCAAAAACCTGAATGCGATTTCGCCCTTTTTCTTTCGCAACGTAGCACGCAGCGTCGGCTGAGCTGAGTACACATTCACTGCCATCGCTATTGGGCGTGATGGAAGCGACACCGATACTCACCCCGATTTTGAAATGTTTGCCATCCCAGTCAAATTGAAAATTGCTGATCGCATCTAATATGGCAGAGGCTTTTACTATCCCAACTTCTTGTGCACAATTCTCGAATATCACCCCGAATTCATCGCCACCAAGTCTAGCCAGCGTGTCTGTCGTTCGCATTTGTTTCTGAATGATGGCAGCCAGTTGACTCAATAGTTCATCGCCAGCTATATGACCGCAAGTATCATTCACTATTTTAAACTGGTCCAGATCCAGATAAAGCAGGGTGTGGTGGACAAGATTCGATTCGCTCATCAGAAATTGCAGCCTGCGGGTGAACTCACGCCGGTTCAACAGTCCGGTTAATTCATCATGGATAGCCTGGTGCTTAAGTTGCGTTACTTCTGATTTGTGAACACTGATATCACGAACAACCCCTAATATTTCAGTTTCATGATCAGGGATATTGACACTGTTCAGGGAAATTTCCACCCAGCGCGGCAGTCCACCCTCTGGACGAATCAAGCATTCAAATCGGGGTGAAGTGCCAGCCAGGGCAGCTTGTAGCTGTAAGGAAAACTGTACGATGCTTTCTTCGATCCCGATTAACCTGGATGCGATGTTCGCGTGGGAAGAAGAGTCGGCAAGCCAGTTAGCCAATGTTTTATTGGACATTAACAAGTGCATGCAGCTATCTATCACAAACACAGCATCGTTGGATTCATTCAGGTACGCCAGCAACAGGGATAAATGCGCACGCTTGCTAGCATTTGTATTACCCGGGCTCATACAGTCCTTCTGCCCGGATAGGGATTAGATGGAAATAGGGCGGCTGTATGGTTACGTAAGGCAAAGAATAAACTCAATCAAAAAATATAGACACGAAGAAGAAGTATATTGCAATTTTCTTACATAATAAATTAATAAATGTGTTGTATGACACTGTTCTGCTTGGGTTCTGTATTAGTAACTCTTGTTCAGGAAGGCTATAATGGATAAGATTATCTTTTTAACTGACATGGTTAACCATCATGGAACTTGCTGCCGCATTATTAGAAAAATACAGTAAGCCCGGGCCACGTTATACCTCTTACCCCACAGCGCCGTATTTCAGTGAGGCTTTTGGCGAACAGGCCTGGCGGGAAGAGTTGCAGAAAACCCAGTCCAGCGGGCGAGACTTATCGCTTTATGTGCATGTGCCGTTTTGCGATACATTGTGCTATTACTGTGGTTGCAATATGGTGGCCACAAAAAATTACACAAAGGCCACTGCCTATCTGGAATATCTGTTCAAGGAAATTGACAGTATAGCTGCGCTGACAGCGCCAGACCGTACTGTGCGTCAAATCCATTGGGGTGGTGGAACACCTACTTATTTACACCCTGATGATATTCGCCGATTATTTATACATCTCAGTTCACAATTCAAAGTTGATGCGGCGGCAGAGATCGGTTGCGAGGTTGATCCGCGTGAATTAACCCGTGAACACGTTATCGCACTGGCCGAAAGCGGATTTAATCGCTTGAGTCTCGGTGTGCAGGAATTGCAGGATAACGTTCAGCAGGCGGTAAACCGTGTGCAGTCAGAATCACTCATCCGCGAGGTTTATGGCTGGATGCGTGAGGCAGGAATTCAAAGTATCAATATGGATTTGATGGTGGGCCTGCCACACCAGACAGTGGCAGGGTTTTCAGAAACACTGGATAAAATTATTGATATGGCGCCAGACCGACTGGCAGTGTTCAGTTATGCGCATGTACCGTGGATGAAGAAACACCAAAAACTGATCCAGGAATCGGATCTGCCAGATTTACCCACCCGCATTGCATTGCAACAATTATTGCTCGAGAAATTAAATCAGGCTGGCTATGTTTATATAGGGATGGATCATTTTGCCAAACCTGGTGACGAGCTGGTCAAAGCTCAGCAAAGCAAAACCCTATATCGTAATTTTCAGGGGTATACCACGCATAAAGACTGTGATATTTACGCTTTTGGCGTGTCAGCAATCAGTCAGACGGATGAGGTTTATGTGCAAAATGCCAAAAATCTGGCTGAGTATCAAAACCTTATCTATAAGGGTGCGTTGGCGACAGAACGAGGGTTGCGCATTACGCTCGACGACAGGATAAGACGGGATGCCATCGTCACCATCATGAGTGATTTAGAGATTGATAAAGCACAATTCTCGCGGCGGTGGGAGATTGAATTTGACACTTATTTTGAAGATGCAATCACTGATCTTGCAGAAATGCAGGCGGACGGATTGATTGAGTTAAATCCAGCGTTTATCCGTGTGACCGAAACGGGGCGCATGTTCCTGCGCAATATTGCAATGAGTTTTGACGCTTATCTCAAACAACCCGTTGAAATTAAACCCCGCTACTCCCGTACCTTGTAATTACTGAAGGCATAGACCTACTCAGGCTGGTATGGTCGCTGTACGCCTTGAATTTATAAAATTGTTCTAATTCAACTGATTGATAAAATTAAATTTATTGATAATAAATTTAATTTTATGTTATAAATTGAACAGGGGAAAATTTTTGTCAAGTTAAAAATATAAAATGATTAAGCGGACATATATCGAGCCAGCAATCCGTACGTTGGTGGGCGGATTTATTCTGGGCAACGGCGCTTTGATTTATTTACAGCCTCAGTGGTTATGGATCTGGCTGTCGATATTGTTTTTTGTCGGCATCAATCTGTTTCAATCCGGAATAACCAAATTTTGCATCATGGAAAAGCTGTTGAAAAAACTGCATTTCCGCAGTGAGCTGGATGAAATCAGAAGCTTGAGCCAGGCAAATGCGGAAGCAGAGGCAAAAGCAGCCTATTCCGACACCTTGGAATTGTTGAATGAAGTCGTGATCGAACTCTCTCAAGATGGAAAACTGGTTTTTCTGTCAGATCACTGGTTTAAATTACTCGGTAATGAAGATCATGACAAATTCAGTTATCTTGGACGGCCCTTTACTTCACTTTTAAATAACTATGACAAAGTGGCTCTGGAAAGCTTGCTGGAAGAGTTGCTCAAAGGTGATGGTGGCACTGTAAACATGCGGTTCCGCATGATGCGAGATGATCAGCATGAGCATTGGGTTGAAGGAAAATTTGCTCTGCACCAGAAAAAAGGAATAGTGCAGGGTATTCGGGGTGTGCTGAGGGATGTAACAGAAGCGCACATGCAGGAGAAGCGTATCAGTCACATGGCAATGCATGATGCCCTGACCAATTTGCCTAACCGGGTGTACCTGGACGAGCGCATCGCACAAGAAATCAGTCATTCAAATTTTGCTCAGACAAAATTCGCCATTTTTTTTATCGATCTGGATAATTTCAAGCAGATTAATGACTTGCATGGTCATAAATCGGGAGACCAGTTATTGGTTGATGTGAGCAGTATTTTGCGGGCGAGTCTGCGGGAGTCTGACGTGTTGGCACGTTGGGGCGGGGATGAGTTTGTTGTATTGTTGCCTTTAATGCAAGATGCTGAAATTGCACGTAAAGTAGCCAATGGGTTAATGCAGAAATTGCAGGTCAACCTGGAAAAAATGTACAGCGATACTTTTGTTACGCTGAGTATCGGTATTGCTATTTTTCCAGATGATGCCGAAACGGGTGGAGATCTCCTGGTACAGGCTGACAAAGCCTTGTTTTATGCTAAATCACAAGGCAGAAACAATATTCAGATGTTTGGTGAAATGCAAGCCAGCGCGCCGGGATATGAAGATTCGGAGATGACTGCACGCTTTGCTGCTGCGGTTAAACAAAATTTGCTGCAGGTTTACTATCAACCTGTAATGGATGCTACTAATTATCGGAATATAGTGGGTGTAGAAGCGTTGGCGCGTTGGCATGATGAAAAATATGGATGGGTTAGCCCGGCAATTTTTATTCCATTGGCTGAAAACCTGGGGTTGATCAACGAGGTAGGGCGGCAAGTGTTTGAACAGGCGCTTAACCACTTTAGTAAATGCAGCGGCGTATGCGCTAACTTGAAACTAGCGCTGAATGTATCCAAGCGTCAGTTGGTCTCGAATGACTTTTATGAAATGATCGTAGCCATGGTGCAAGGTTATGGCATGAATCCGGGGCAAATTATCCTGGAAATTACCGAGAGCATTGCCTTGCAAGGGGTTGATCAAGCTAAAAGCCATTTGCAGAAGCTGGCTGATGCTGGTTTTTCTCTGTCGCTGGATGACTTTGGCACAGGGTTTTCTTCCCTGTCTCATGTACATGAATTACCGTTTGATGAAATCAAGATTGATATCTCTTTTGTGCGACGTATCAAGACACCAGAAGGCAGAGTGCTGGTGAAAACGATTGTTGATATGGGGCATGCCATGCAACAGATATTGGTGGCGGAAGGCGTTGAAGACAGCGAAACAGCCGATATTCTTCGCGAGATGGGTGTTGAAAGGCTGCAAGGCTATTATTTTAGTCGACCTATGCCAAAAGAAAATTGCGCCACTTTTATCTCGGAATTGTTACAAATCAACGAACTTGCTACATAGCTTTCATTCGAATTCCATCTCAACCTGTTGAGCGGGTTAATTATTCTAGATAGCGCATTCTGCGCTATCTTTGCATTGTTTCTAGAATTTCCTTCTGCAATACATGATGAAATATTTTTACTTCGCCATAAAATGACTGAAATAGGTGATTTAAATCTGAATTAAGGCTGAAATCAGATTGAAAATCAAAGTGGTTATACATATATTTAATAGTGCAGGAATGATGTTTAAAATTACGCTAATGACAAGTATTGCGCGATTGATTAAGCCTGACATTGGTTGATTGAACGAAGCAATAGTGGACGGGAAGGAAAATTCCATTGGAATTCAAAAAGCTTCAAAAAACAGAATTGATTGCCCGGCTGGAAATACTCACGGCTGAAGTGGAAGAGCTACAGGCGCAGGCTAAAAAAGTGCAGGCGGTTTCTCATGATTTGTATGTACATAAAATTGAACTGGAGGTACAAAATCAGGAACTACTTGAAGCTCAGCAGCTTTTGAGTGAATCCAGAGACCGTTATGCTGATTTGTACGATTTCTCTCCCGTTGGTTATGTCAGTCTTACTTCTGCAGGTAATATAGAAGAAATTAATCTTACCGCTGCCAGGATGCTCGGTGACGAACGTTCGGCTTTGTTGGGAAAACCTTTCAGCTTATGTGTTGAAAAAGACTCTATGCCTATATTTTATGCGCATCTTCAGCGTGTATTTTCATCGCAAGAAAAGATGGTAGATAACGTCCGTTTGAAGTGTAAGAATCTTGCCCCTACAGAAGTCAGCATGGAAAGCATTTCCATTTATCAAGGTGCAAACCACACAGCCATTTGCCGGACAGCATTAATAGACATTTCGCAGCGTAAAGCGCTGGAGCGCGCCCGTTTTCTGGCGAATTTTGACTCTTTAACAGGGTTGCCCAACCGTACCTTGTTGGAAGACAGGGTTGCCCAGGCTTTGGCAACGGCCCAGCGCAATCATACTCAAGTCGGTGTGCTGTTTCTTGATTTGGATCGGTTTAAGCCAATTAACGATACATTTGGTCATGCGGTAGGAGATATGTTGCTGCAAGAGGTTGCGAACAGGCTGATGCAATGTGTGCGTAAAGTAGATACGGTAGCGCGGTTGGGAGGGGATGAGTTCATAGTGCTGTTGCCAGATCTAAATGGCGGTGAGCATGCAGTCATTGCAGTGGACAATATTCTGCAGTCAATGTCGCAGTTATTTATCATTGAAGGACATCAATTCAAAATCATGCCAAGTATTGGTATCAGTATTTACCCGGATGACGGTTCGGATATGCAAACGTTAATCAGAAGTGCTGATGCGGCAATGTATCACGCAAAAAAATCACCTCATCAGCATTTTAAATTTTATACGCCGGAAATGAATTCACTGGCACTAGAAAACATGACTCTGGAATCCAAATTAAGGCTGGCTTTGAGGCAAGGCAAGCTGGAGCTTCGCTATCAACCACAAATGGAAATCCAAACTGGCAACATTATTGGCATGGAAGCGTTGTTACGCTGGCATGACTCGGAATTCGGCTGGGTGGAGCCTTGCAAGATCATTGCCCTTGCAGAAGACAGAGGGCTGATTGAGCAAATATTTGAATGGGTATTGCATACTGCATGCAGCCAGATTCAGTTGTGGCAGAAATCGGGTTTATCTTTGGTACCCGTGGCAGTCAATGTCAGCCCAATACAATTGAATCAAAGTGGTTTTGCGCAGATTATCATCAATGCATTGAAAGAAACGGAGCTGGATCCAGGCAGTCTCGAGCTTGAAATCACGGAAAGCGCTGTGATGCATAATCCCGAGTTCATCATTGAAGTGTTAAGCCAATTAAAAGGAATGGGGGTGCAACTTTCAGTAGACGATTTTGGCACGGGTTTTTCGTCCCTAAGCTATCTGGCTCGCTTGCCAATCCATAAATTAAAAATTGCTGAACCGTTTGTACGGGATGTTATAACCAGTAATGAAGCGGCAACCATTATTTCTGCAATTGTAAGCTTGTCGAAAAAACTGAAATTAAGAGTGATTGCAGAAGGTGTTGAAACCGCAGCGCAATTAGCTTTTCTAAGGGAGAGTGGGTGCGACGAAATTCAAGGGTACTATCTCAGTCACCCGCTATCTGCTGAAGAATATGCAAGCTTTGTAAAAAACAAGAAATAACAGGATTTAGGGGAATTTTTTCTGTTTTCAAGAGATTTATTGCTGGGGGAGTGCTGTGCAAGATTTGTCTGGTCCCGTAAAAAGCCAATCAAATCATCATGACTTTCGTTTCAGGTTATTGCAGCGGCGTTAGTGACGAGTACTTTGAGCAGTTGCTGAATTGTCTGGCACAGGGTGGATGAGTGCTATATCATTGAAATTGATATTTTAAACTCACTCTTTATTCTCTTGAATGCGTTGAAACACGCGTTAATAAAACCGTGATCATCTATTATTATGGCAACTAAAAAAAAGCTTCCTTCCCTTCAAGCAACACCTCTTGAAGTTGCAACAGTCAAGAAAAAAAAGCTGTCAACCAAGACTTCCAAAAGCTCAGGCTTATCTGCCCCAGTTTCCAAACGTAAAACACCGCTAAAAGAACCTTTGGAAAATACGGATCTTGCTTTCCCCATTGTAGGGGTAGGTGCATCAGCGGGGGGGCTGGAGGCGTTTTCCAAATTACTGCAAAGTCTGCATCCGAAAACAGGCATGGCTTATGTGCTTGTGCAACACCTGGACCCACACCATGCCAGTGCATTGACGGAGCTGTTGTCCAGGGAAACCATCATGCCGGTCGCAGAGGTAGAAGATGGTACGGTGATAGCGCCAGATCATGTCTATGTAATACCCCCTAACGCTAATCTGGCTATTCTGCACGGTATTTTGCATCTGATGCCACGTTCCCAGAACCGTGGACAACATTTGTCTATTGATTATTTTTTTCGGTCACTGGCGGAAGATCAGGGTGGTAACGCCATTGGCGTGATTTTGTCTGGTACTGCGTCCGACGGGGTGTTGGGGCTAAAAGCGATAAAAGCCGAAGGGGGGATTACTTTTTCGCAGGATGAGCAATCGGCAAAATATGACGGTATGCCCCACAGTGCAATCTCAGCGGGTTGCGTCGATTTTATATTGCCGCCAGAAAAGATCGCAAAAGAACTGATGCGGATTGCCCGCCATCCCTATGTCTCACATATAAAAGGAATCGATTCACTTGAAATACTCCCTCAGGGAGATGAAGAGCTTAACAAAATTTATATCTTGTTGCGCCGCCATACAGGTGTTGATTTCACCTATTATAAGCAGACCACCATTCATCGGCGCATCAGGCGGCGTATGCTTTTGCACAAGCTGGATAAATTGTCTGATTTTGTCCGTTATATGCAGGAAAATCCTGCCGAAGTGGATGCCTTGTACCACGATATGCTGATCAATGTGACCTCATTTTTCCGCGACCCAGAGCTGTTTGAGCAATTAAAGGAAGTGGTGTTTCCAGCAATTGCCAGTAAGGATCGTTTGGTTGAAATGGCTATTCGTATATGGGTCCCAGGGTGCTCTACGGGTGAAGAGCCTTATTCCATTGCGATGGCATTGCTGGAGTTTTTGGGGGATTCAGCCAGCTTTGCACAGATACAGATATTTGCAACTGATATTGATGATATTGCTTTGGAAAAAGCACGTGCCGGTGTGTATTCAGAAGCCATAGTGCAGGATGTTTCTGCTGCAAGGTTAAGGCGGTTTTTTACCCAAGTGGAATCTGGCTATCTGATCAATAAATCCATTCGTGATATGTGTTTGTTTGCCAAGCAGAACATGGTTAAAGATCCGCCATTCTCAAAGCTGGATATGGTGAGCTGTCGTAATTTGTTGATTTATCTGGGGCAATTGTTACAAAAGAAAGCATTATCCCTGTTTCATTATTCGCTTAAACCCACAGGATTTCTCGTACTTGGAACGGCTGAAACCATAGGCGACTCAGCTGATTTGTTCAGGCTGGTTGAGAATAAACATAAAATTTATGCCAAAAAATCCGTTGGTTCTCCCCTGCATTATGATTTTTCCATGCCAGCTCCACAAGGTGTGATGCCTGCTGCTGAAACGAGAAATATTGAACCGGTGTATTCCTGGGCGGCTAATGAAATTCAAATGTCTGTTGATCGCATGATCATGGAACGGTATGGCCCTACGGGCGTGATTGTGAATGATGATATGGAAATTTTGCAATTTCGGGGGCATACCGGAAATTATCTGGAGCCAGCACCTGGCCAGGCTAGCCTGAGTTTGCTGAAAATGGCTCGTGAAGGGCTTTTGCCTGATCTGCATAGTGCTTTAACCCAAGCGATTAAGGAGAATGCTCAGGTGCGTAAGGAAGGTGTACGCATCAAGAGAGGCCCTGTCGAATGCAAGGTAAATATAGAAGTGTTCCCGTTCAAAGCCACTGCGAGTAATGGGCGATACTATTTAGTGGTGTTCCAGGAAGTTCCCGAAGAAAAAATCGATAAGACTGTTTCGAAAGCTAAATCGACAAAATCCAGTGCCGTAGCGGATCAGCAAAAAGATGAAATGGAACGGGAACTGACAGCGACGAAAGCCTACTTGCAATCAGTCATCGAGCAGCAGGAAAGTACCAATGAGGAATTGCGGTCTGCCAATGAGGAAATTCAGTCCAGTAATGAAGAATTGCAGAGTATTAACGAAGAGCTGGAAACAGCAAAGGAAGAACTGCAATCGGTAAACGAAGAATTGGCTACAGTAAACGAAGAACTGGAAAGCCGGAACCTTGAACTCGGTCTGGTGAATGATGATCTGAATAATCTGATTACCAGCATTAATATTCCTATCGTGATAGTTGGGCGTGATTTTCGTATTCGGCGATTCTCACCCTTTGCAGAAAAAGTACTGAATCTGATTGCCAGTGATATCGGCAGGCCAATTGGCAATATCAAGCCGAATTTTGCCGGGTTGAATCTTGAACAAGTTGTTGCAGACGTGATTGATAGTGTGAGCCCCAGGGAAATAACGCTTCAGGATGTTGATGGGCATTGGTTTGCGGTTCGTATTCGTCCCTACAAAACAATGGATAACAAGATAGATGGGGCAATCATTACCTTTATTGATGTTGATGAAATGAAGCGTGGCTATGAACTGGCCACTGAAGCACGGGATTTTTCTGAAGCGGTGGTTTCTGCCATGCGTCATCCCTTATTGGTACTGGATAAGGATATGCGTGTTGTTTCTGCCAGCACTGCCTATTATGAGACGTTTAAAGTCCTACCCAAAGACACTGTAGGAAATTTGCTTTATCACTTGGGTAATGGCCAGTGGGGCGTTCCAAAATTACGCACTGCGTTGGAAAACGTGGTGGAAAAAAATGCTTTCTTCGACAATTTTACGCTTGAACACAAATTTGAACACGTTGGTGTTCAGAAGGTCAGTATCAGCGGTCGTTTGATTGCAACGGGAGATAAACGACCGCCACTGGTGCTGATGCAGATTGAGGTTGCGCAATAGTCGCGCAGTAATGCAAGTTGTGGAGTATACCCGGCGCTATTCAATACATTTTTGTGTACCTTAATTTAGATTAAGAGGTGTGGATGGATGCTTACAGCAAATTCAGCAAGGCTCAGTTGATTGAACAGATTCATTTGCTTACAACTGAGTTGAATGAGATTAAAAGCTCCAATGAATATTGCATGATGGCGCATGAGCTTCGGGTACATCAAACCGAACTGGAAGCGCAAAATCAGGAATTGCGGGAAATGCAGAATGTTTTAGAACTTGCACGTGACCGGTATGCTGATCTCTATGACTTTGCACCGGTTGGTTATGTCACGCTGGACCAGCATGGCATCATCAAGGATATTAACCTGACAGGTGCGACTTTGCTTGGTCGGGAGAGAGCTTTGTTGTTAGGGGAATCATTTCATCATTGGCTGGATACTGAAAGCGTGCCCGTGTTTGCCAGGCATTTAAAGAATGTCCACAGTTTGCCAGTTGAAGTAACCGATGAAATTAAAGTCAAGAGCAGGCAAGGGCAGATACGAACCGTAAATATCACCAGTCTGGCAAATACATCAGTTAAAAATGGTGAAGTGTGCCGTTCAATATTGGTTGATTTGACTGAACGCATGCTTATCGAGGAGAGGTTGAGGCTTTCCAAGGAGGTGTTGCGTGATCTTTGTACTCATCATGAAACGGTGCGTGAGGAAGAAAGACGAAAAGTGGCGCGCGAAATTCATGATGAATTGGGGCAAGCTTTGCTGGCACTAAAGATGGATGTGGCAATGTTGAGTGAAAGTTTAAATGATGTTTCTCCCTTGTTACTGCGTAAAACGTCTTCTATGATGAATTTAATCAACAGAACAGTGGAGTCTGTCCGGAATATAGCAACCAATTTGCGGCCTGCAGTGCTGGATTTGGGTGTCGTACCTGCTTTGGAATGGCTCATTGATGAATATATCAAGCACGTGGGTCTGAATTGTATTTTTGAAACAAACGAAGAGGATCTGGAGTTGCCTGATGAGGTGTCTACGGGGATTTTTCGTATTGTTCAGGAATCACTTACCAATGTGGCGAGGCATGCTCGAGCCAGCAGGGTGGAAATATCGTTGATTCATGAAAACAACGAGTTATGTTTGATAGTGAAAGATGATGGCATTGGTGTGGATGAAGGAAAGCGTATGGCAAACAGAAAATCCTTTGGCCTGACCGGGATTCGAGAGCGCGCCATTATGATGGGTGGCGAGTTGAGCTTGGACAGTTCTCCTGGCAAGGGGGCCACTCTGACTGTTGTGGTTCCGATGGGAAAGAAAGAAAAAAAGGCATCATGAAAATTCTTGTGGCAGATGATCACGCCATTGTGCGTGCCGGATTGAAGCAAATACTCTCAGCCAATAGCGATATGGAAGTGGCCGGCGAAGCGCAGAATGGGCAGGAAGCGCTGGAGGCAATTAGTAAAGATCATTGGGATGTGGTGTTGCTGGATATGTCTATGCCTGGTTTGAGCGGGATTGATTTGATCAAACGGATCAAAGAGAAGAAGCCTGAAATTAACATTCTGGTGCTCAGCATGCATCAGGAAGACCAGTTTGCAGTGAGGGCTTTAAAAGCAGGCGCTTCCGGCTATCTGAACAAGGATAGTGCTTCAGAATTGCTGGTTTCAGCCATTCGGCGCGTTGCGGCCGGGGGTAAGCATATCAGTCGTGTGTTGGCTGAAAAACTGGCCTATGAGATAGATCCGTTCAAGTCTACCCCTTCCCATGAAACGCTTTCTGACCGTGAGTTTCAGATATTTCGAATGATTGCTGAAGGTATGCTGATCAGTGAAATCGCCAATGAACTCTCTCTAAGTCCTAAAACAGTCAGCACACATAAGCATCGTCTGATGACAAAATTAAATATCGGCAACAATGTAGAACTGATTCAGTACGCGATGGAAAATGCACTCTTCAAATAAGCAGGTACTTCATTTCATTTCAGTGTGTTATACAAATCCTTCTAGTGTAATCCTTAATTCTTTGTAGGGATTCCCTTACAAAAATTCAGCAGTGCCTTACAGCATAATACCGATTTCCCTGACATTCAGCCTCCCTGATTTTCCATAACATTGCAGTCATCCATTCATTTCTTTTAAGAGGTGTTCAATATGAAGAGCAATGAAGATTTTATAACTAATGCATCAAATTTTCTGCTGTGGCTCGAGAAAGAAAAAGGGCTCAGGTTATGCAGTGCTTACAAGCCGCAATATGAATGGTATGTGCCGGCAAACTTCCGTATTGAAAATTTGGTTAATCAATTTATTGATAGCCAATTTCCTGAGCAGGCTGATGTGCTCTTACCCATAAAATCCGTCCAGTTAGCTGCCTGAATTTTTAAAACATTGCTACAAATTTGATCTTTTCAGTGTTTTTTATAGCCATTCTTTTTTCATATTAAGCAGAGCATGAGCAACAAAAAATGGGGTGTAAAACATCATAGAAACCTGTTTGCGCTTATTCAAATAAAAATTATTTTCTGAAGGACAGAATCATGAGACAAATTTCACATGAAGAAGATTTGGAATTGGTGGCTGATGCTATTTTGAATGAAGGTACTGGCTTTGATTTGATAGATATTGCAGAGGATGCTGATAATTTACCAAGTGATTATCATGCAGACGTCACGCAAATATACTTACAGGAAATTGGGCGTAATAAATTGCTGAAGGCAAAGGAAGAAATGGCTTTGGCTCTGGAAGTTAAAGCGGGAAATTTCGATGCGCGACAAAAAATGATCGAACATAACCTGCGACTGGTGGTGAATATTGCCAAGCATTATCTGAACCGTGGTGTGCCATTTCTGGATTTGATCGAAGAAGGTAATCTGGGTTTGATGCATGCATTGGATAAATTTGATCCATCCCGCGGCTTTCGTTTTTCAACCTATGCTACGTGGTGGATACGCCAGAATGTAGAGCGTGCCATCATGAACCAGTCTCGCACTATTCGTTTGCCAATACATATCATCAAGGAGCTGAATGGATGTCTGCGCGCAAAACAGCATTTGGAATCTCATGGTCATGCTGACCCAAAAATAGAGGATATTGCTGATCTTGTCGGGAAATCTGTTGAAGATGTTCAGCAAATGCTCCATTTTAATGAACGCATTGCCTCTATGGATGCACCATTATCCGATAACCAACTCTCCATCAGTGATGCTGTACCGGATGACAATGCCGATAATGCTGCAGCGTTACTGCATACGGCTGAAGTGGAAGGTTATGTATCTAGTTGGCTGGAGCATTTGAATGACCGCCAGCGCTGGGTGATAGAAAGGCGTTATGGGTTGAGTGGTCTGGAAATATGGACGCTGGATGCGCTGGCAGAAAGTTTGAGTGTCACCCGTGAACGCGTGAGGCAGATACAACTGGAGGCATTGCAGCACTTGCGCTATATGCTTAAACGGGATGGCATATCGAAAGAAGCCTTGCTGTAGGTGAGCTGCCTGGTAAGGCAGGTGCTTTGCCACAGGGAAGGTACTTATGGGTGTTTACCGGAATCAGTTTACCGCAGATGCGCGGAGAAGATCGTAGTTTAGAAGTGCCTTTTCTCTCAGTGTCTCCGCGCCTCTGCGGTCATAAAAGCTGTAGATATTAGATATAGACTGCCTGAACAGAACAATGCGTTATTCAAGCTTTACCTTGTCGATTTCTTTTAAAACATTCTTTGGTGTGAGTTGATTCATGCAGTTGAAATGCCCTAAAGGGCATTCTCTTTTAAAACAAGGGCTGCATGAGAGATTCAGGCTGATGACGTGTGCTTTATCAGAAAGCGGTGGTGTGAAACCCGGGCTGGATGAACCATAAAGCGCCATCATGGGTTTGTTCAAGGCAGCGGCAACGTGCATCAGGCCAGAATCATTGCTAATCACCAGCGAAGCGCTTGCCAACAGGGAAATCGCATCGCTCAGGCCGGTTTTTCCACATAGATTCTTGCAATTACTGCCACATAGCTGCTGTATTTCATCTCCGATTGCCTGATCTTTGTGTGAGCCGATCAACCAAACTTCATAGTGATCTGACAGCATCTTTCCTAATTCGGCAAAATGGGAAACAGGCCAGCGTTTAGCCGGACCGAATTCAGCCCCGATGCAAAAAGCCATTACCGGTTTTTGTGGGGAAAGAGCTAATTTCGCCAGTGTCTGTTTTTGCTCAGTTGCATTGACTAGCAAAGAAGTGGCGGGTAACGGACGGGGTAGCGGCGCAAATTTTTCTTCGGCCAACACCGCAAAACGTTCTACCATCAGCGGTAAAGCTTTTTCATCCAGATGCCGCGCATCATTGACGATGCCGAGCCGCATTTCGCCGACAAAGCCAGTGCGCAGTGGAATCCCTGCAAAAAAGGGAATGAGCGCAGATTTTAGTGAATTCGGTAATATGATGGCCTGGTCGTAGCCACGCTTTCTGAGGGATTTTCCCAGACGATATCGAGCGCCCAGTTTTAATTCACCATGATTAAAAGGATTCGCGATAACGTCCTGCACTTCTGGCATGTGTTGAAGCAGGGGAAGTGTCCAGGCCGGAGCCAGAACATCCAAGGTGAGATTGGCATGACGTTCGTGGAGCCGTTTGAATAAGGGCTGCGCCATGACAGTGTCGCCAACCCAGGAGGGGGCAATGATCAGGATTTTTGGCATAAGCTTACAAACGGTAATTTACGGGGCAGTAAACTGATGTGAACTTGGGTTAAGTGTTGCTGACTATAGCGGTACGCGGACTGCATGTTGTTCTGAATCAATGTTTGGTTGTACAGCACTGATTCCCTATATTGGCACTAATGGTGCGAGGACGCCGGGCCGCCTTTAAGTTTATAGAAAGTACCGCAGTAGGGGCATAGCGCTTCCCCTTTTGTTTCTATATCCAGAAATACTCTTGGGTGTGCATTCCATAGTACCATTTCCGGCGTAGGGCAATGAAGCGGAAGATCGTCTGCAGAAACTTCTATGTAGCGTTGCTTGTTTTCTACTGGGGCTTTGACTGACACGTTCGCTCCTAACCTGAATTTGTTGATTCTTGCAAAAAGAATTTACATCAAAATGCCCAACGTAATGCTGGGCAGTCCACGGTCGTTCCAGAGGTGCCTGAAACAGCTGTCCATTCAAATTGACTACTGATTGAGCCCCCGACATGGAAGTCAGGGGCTATGTTATTGCATTTTATTGGTTAGACCAACGTCAGCCAGTCCATATGGTGCTTGGCTTTGCCGGTTACGCAATCAAAATACATGGTTTGCAGCTTTTCTGTCAGTGGCCCGCGGTCGCCATTGCCGATCTTGCGGTTATCCAGTTCGCGGATAGGTGTTACTTCAGCAGCCGTGCCGGTAAAGAAGGCTTCATCTGCACTGTAAACTTCATCGCGCGTAATGCGCTTTTCTACCACTGGCAGTCCGATTTCGCCAGCCAGTTGCACGATGGTGTCGCGGGTAATGCCTTCCAGCGCGGAAGTCAGGTCAGGCGTATAGAGCTTGCCGTTACGGATAATGAAGACATTTTCTCCGGAACCTTCAGCAACAAAACCATCTACGTCCAGCAGCAAAGCTTCATCATAGCCATCAGTGGCTGCTTCTTGATGCGCCAGGATGGAGTTCATGTAGTTGCCATTGGCTTTGGCCTTGCACATGGTGATATTGACATGATGCCGTGCAAAGGAAGAGGTCTTGACGCGAATGCCATGCTCCAGCGCTTCCTTGCCGAGATAAGCACCCCACGGCCAGGCTGCGACGATCATGTGTACGCTCAGGGTTTTTGCGGAAATGCCCATGGCTTCCGGGCCGAAAAATGCCATCGGGCGAATGTAGCCGGATTCCAGCTTGTTTTCACGGACAGCAGCAAGCTGTGCCTTGTAGATGGTTTCATTGTCAAACGGCAGCTTCATGCCAAGAATGTGCGCTGAGCGAAACAGACGGTCGGTGTGCTCTTTCAGGCGGAAAATAGCCGGGCCTTTGTCGGTCTTGTAAGCACGAACGCCCTCAAACACGCCCATTCCATAATGCAGTGTATGGGTTAACACATGGGTGGTCGCTTCGCGCCAGGGAACCATTTTTCCATCATACCAAATTAAACCATCGCGGTCGGCCATCGACATTATTGTTACTCCGAAACTCTATTCTAAAACGGATATTGTATCGTATTTTTTGGGAGAAGGCAGGGCGGTTTAGCCTCCAAAAACAGTATTCCAAAGCTTTTGCACGGAAGTGCTATATTCAGCTGCCTTTTCTTGCTCCAATCGGGCGTATTTTGCTCCCTGCAATCTTAACTGATGTTGCCATTGACGATACTGGCGGTAAGCGTCACGAGCAGATTCTGCCAGATCATCAGGAATTAAGCCTAATTCACCGGATAACTTGAGCAGGGCCAGATTGCCTATGTTGCGTGTCAGGTCAGCATGTTGGGATGCATTGGCCAATACCAGATACTGGACGATAAATTCGACATCGACGATACCGCCCCGGTCGTGCTTGATATCGAATAAACCGCTGGTATTGGGATGGCTATCCCGCATTTTTTGTCGCATTTCGATAATATCTTGTGCGAGCTTGCTTCGATCACGGGTTTGTTTCAGCACCTCGCAACGGATCCGATCAAATATCTTGCCAACATTGCTGTCGCCGGCCACCCAACGTGCGCGGGTAAGCGCCTGATGTTCCCATACCCATGCTTTTGATTTCTGGTATGTTTCAAAGGCAACGACCGAGCTGACCAATAGTCCGCTGGCACCGTCAGGGCGCAGACGCAAATCGGTTTCATAGAGCATGCCAGCGGATGTGATGCTGCTTAGCCAGGAATTCATGCGTTGCGCCAGGCGTGCATAGATTTCCGGCGCTTCGGGCGATTCATCATCGTAGAGGAAGATAATATCCAGATCGGAAGCGTAACCCAATTCTTTCCCACCCAGCCTGCCGTAGCCGATGATGGCAAACTGCGGTACATCGCAGTGTCGGCGTGTGAGATTTTTCCAGCAGGCGCGCAAAGTTTCGCTGAGTATCAAGTCAGCCAGGTCGCTCAAATTGTCGCTGAGTTGTTCCAGGGGGAGTAATCCTGCAAGGTCCTGTGCCAGAAAATGAAATACCTGCGCATGCTTGAACTGTCGCAGTATATCCATTTGCCTTTCGACATCGCCAGCTTGTTCATCCATCTGTTTTTGTAGCGTTATTTTAAGGCTGCCCCAATCCGGCGCCTGGTAGAGCAGTCGCGTATCCAGTAATTCGTCCAGTAGTATAGGCTGGCGAGCCAGGTAGTCAGCAGCCCAAGGGCTCGCACTGCATATTTTGGCAACCTGATTGAGTGACTGCGGGTATTCCAGCAACAGCGCCAGATAAGATTCGCGGCGGCTGACACCTTCCAGTAAGACTAAAATGCGCTCCAGAGTCTGATCCGGATTGGTAAATCCGGAGGACACTTCAATTAATGGCGGCATGAGGGCATCAAAACGGGTTCTATTGGCATCCGGCATCTGATTGTAGCGACTGCTGTGCTTTAACTGATGCAATCGATTTTGTATGGATTCCGGATTGGTATAACCGAGTTCAGCTAGTATGGATATGCTTTCACCATTTTCCAATCCGCTCCATAAAGCTGCCAGGGGGTGGCTTTCCTGCGTGCTTTGTGGCGCTGCGAATACTTGATCAAAATGGCGTGAAACCTTGTTGCGATGACTATTCAAAACTTGTAGAAAACTATCGTAATCAGCAAATCCCATGCCTTCGGCGATGATAGCCTGATCAGTTGGATTTTCAGGTAAGGTCTGGGTTTGTGCGTCGTCCAGATATTGCAACCGATGTTCAAGGTCACGCAAAAAAACATAAGCCTCACTGAGTTCGGTCACTGCCTGTGTAGAAAGCAAGTCGCGACTATCCAAAAGTTGTAGAACTTTAAGCGTCGGGCGAATTTGCAATTCGGCTACTTTTCCGCCGCGAATCAACTGGAACACCTGAGCGGTAAACTCTATCTCACGAATCCCGCCTGGCCCGAGTTTGATATTGTTGGAAAGCTCTCGCCGCTGCACCTCGCGTCGAATTTGCGCGTGTAAATCCCGCATGGATGCAAATGCACCGAAATCCAGATATTTGCGAAATATGAAAGGACGGGCCAGTTGCGTTAGTTCTTCAATGTGATCGCCGCTAATAATCCGAGCTTTGATCCAGGCATAGCGTTCCCATTCCCTGCCTTGAGTGATGAAATAATTTTCCAGCATGGCAAAGCTGACAACCAGCGAACCGCTCTCACCATAGGGGCGCAGACGCATATCTACCCGGAATACGTAGCCGTCTTCAGTTATTTCGCTGATCGCGTTGTTCAGTTTACGGCCAAGTTGGGTAAAGTATTCGTGGTTGCTTAATTTTTTGGGTCCGGTGGTTTCGCCTTCTTCCGGATAGATGAATATCAGGTCGATATCCGAAGAAACATTTAGTTCGCCACCCCCCAGTTTTCCCATGCCGACAACAATGAATGTCTGCAACTCGCCGCTTTCAGCACCGATCGGATCGCCATATTGCGACTTTAACCAATGACTTAGATGATGAATGGCACAGTTTGTAGTGACTTCTGCAATTGCAGTCATGGTGTTCATCACTTCCTGCAGATCGGCTAGTCCGTTTAAATCCCGAGTAAGTAAACGTAACATGACGGCCTTGCGCAGATCCCGCAAAGCTTTTTTCAGGCTTTTTTCATCGGAAATCGGACAAGTTGAGAGAAATGTCTCCATTTCAGGTTTTGTCCAGGCATTGGCTAATTTTCCCAGCAAGTCATCGCGTAAAGAGGGTGCGCTGATGAGTAAATTGCGCACATAACGGCTAAGTCGGGTGGTTTTTTCAATATAAGCAGAGGCAGATTGTGTCGCAGGTGTGGTATTCAAGGTAAAATGAACCTTTTTGTAACAGATGAGAAACGTACCTAATGCTCGCATTAGTCATGTTGAAAAGCAACTTTCAGTCGAAAACCTATTCGTGAACTTCCATAATATTATTGTTGGAAATAATTTTGAGGGGCAAAAATGGCGACCATAGATACTATTCTTTCCGAAACGCGCGTCTTCGCACCGAGTGAAGCATTTCGCAAACAGGCAACTGTTTCCGGTATGGATGCCTATAAGGCGCTGTGCGCTAAGGCTGAAAGCGATTACGAGGGGTTTTGGGGGGCTTTAGCCAAGGAACACATCAGCTGGCACAAGCCGTTTTCAAATGTGCTCGATGAAACTAAAGCGCCTTTTTATCGCTGGTTTTACGACGGGGAAATGAATGTTTCCTATAACTGCCTGGATCGTCATCTTGCAGACAAAAGCAATAAAACGGCGCTGATTTTCGAAGCTGATGACGGTAAAGTTACGAAAGTGACCTATCAGGACTTGTATCATCGCGTTTGCCAGTTTGCCAATGCGCTCAAGGCACAGGGTGTTGCCAAGGGTGATCGTGTCATTATTTATATGCCGATGAGTATTGAGGCAGTTGTCGCCATGCAGGCCTGTGCCCGTATAGGGGGGATACATTCCGTTGTGTTTGGCGGTTTTTCTGCAAAAAGTCTGCATGAACGCATCATCGATGCGGGTGCAAAGCTGGTGATTACTGCTGACGAAGGCATGCGCGGGGGGAAGGCGGTTGCGCTGAAATCAGCGGTGGATGACGCAATCGGTATGGGGGGATGTGACTGCGTAGAAAAAGTCGTTGTTTACAAGCGTACTGGTGGCAATGTTCATTGGGATGCACAGCGTGATCAGTGGTGGCATGAGGCTATCATCGGGCAGGCAGATACTTGCGAACCGGTATGGGTCAATGCTGAAGATCCCTTGTTTATTCTATATACCTCTGGTTCTACCGGTAAACCCAAAGGTGTGCAACATAGCAGTGCCGGATTCTTGTTGGGGGCTATTCTCAGCATGAAATGGGTTTTTGACCATAAGGCAGATGATGTTTATTGGTGCACCGCTGACGTGGGCTGGATTACCGGACATACCTATGTTGCATATGGACCGCTGGCAATGGGTGGCACAGAGGTGATTTTCGAAGGCGTACCTACCTATCCGGATGCAGGGCGATTCTGGAAGCTGATTCAGGACCACAAAGTCACCACATTTTATACCGCACCTACAGCTATTCGCTCCTTGATCAAACTTGGTTCTGATTTGCCCAAGCAATATGATCTTTCTTCGCTTCGTCTGTTGGGAACCGTGGGTGAGCCCATAAACCCGGAAGCCTGGATGTGGTATTACGAAACTGTAGGGCAAGGTCATTGTCCGATTGTGGATACCTGGTGGCAGACTGAAACTGGCAGCAATATGATTGCACCACTGCCGGGTGCTGTTCCGACAAAACCAGGTTCTTGTACTTTGCCTTTACCCGGGATTATTGCCGATATTGTCGATGAGCAAGGTGGCCCGATAGAAAAAGGGCAGGGAGGCATTCTTGTGATTAAACGACCATTCCCATCGCAATTGCGGACATTGTGGGGCGATCCCGAGCGCTATAAGAATACTTATTTTCCTGCGGAACTGGGCGGAAAGATGTACTTGGCCGGAGATTCAGCTCACCGGGATAAAGATGGCTATTTCTGGATTATGGGGCGCATTGATGATGTGTTGAATGTATCCGGGCATCGACTAGGAACGATGGAAATCGAATCGGCTTTGGTGGCGAATCCTTTGGTTGCAGAGGCCGCAGTGGTTGGAAAGCCCCATGACATAAAGGGCGAGTCAGTCGTGGCGTTCGTTGTATTGAAAGGTCAGCGTCCTACAGGCGATGCAGCGCGTGAAGTGGTAGCACAATTACGTGAATGGGTGGGCAAAGAGATCGGACCTATCGCCAAACCGGATGAAATTCGTTTTGGCGATAATTTACCCAAAACTCGCTCGGGAAAAATTATGCGCCGGCTATTGCGTTCCATAGCCAAGGGGGAAGAAATTACTTCGGATACATCTACCCTTGAAAATCCGGCTATTCTTGAGCAATTGAAAGAGACTGTGAAATAGGATGAGAAAGAAGAGATGAAAACGGAGAGAACATGGAAAGCCCTCGCAGGCTCCGTTTCATCTTTTGCGTTAACAGTTTTTCGCTGGCACCGTCATGCCCTTGTTTACGGGGTGTTATTGCTGTTTTTGCTGTTTTCTGCTGTGGTGTTGACGCTTCGCTATTGGGTGTTGCCCGATATTGCCAAGTATCGTGAATCTATCGCCACATCAATCAGTCAAGCCGCCGGTCAGCGAGTCACAATCGGTAAAATCGAGGCAGGCTGGGAGGGGTTAAGACCTCATTTTGTGTTGCGGGATGTACAGGTTTTTGATAAACAGGGTCGACCGGCCTTGTATCTCAGCCAGATTGAAAACACCCTTTCCTGGTGGACGCTGTTTCTGGGTGAAGCACGCTTCCACTCCCTGGAAATAAATCAGCCTAGTCTGGCCGTGCGCCGGGATGTTGATGGATTGATATACGTTGCTGGAGTCGTCGTCAATCAATCCGATGCAGAGAGTGGCTTTGCAGACTGGATGCTCAAGCAAAATGAAATTACAGTGCGTAATGCTGTTATTTTATGGCAAGACAATCAACGGAATGCGCCGCCTTTGGTACTCACCAAAGTGAGCTTGAAGCTTGAAAATCATGGCGCCCGTCATCTTTTTGGTATCCAGGCCTCTCCACCCTCAGTATTGGCAAAGCCGCTGGATGTTCGTGGGGATGTCACAGGAAAATCCCTAAATGATTTGAACCGCTGGAAAGGGACTTTGTATGCGCGTCTTGATTACGCCAATATTGAAGGCTGGCGTCAATGGCTGACTTACCCAGTTGATTTGCAATATGGAATTGGCTCGGTTCAGTTTTGGCTAGGTTTTGCAAGCAAACAAGTTAATGAACTCACATTAGACACCCATTTAAAAAATGTGAGAACGCAATTTGCTGCAGATTTGCCCATATTGAATTTAAAAGAATTGCAGGGCCGATTGGGTTGGAAGTCTATTCAAAATGGACAAGTATTTACTTCAAACAAACTAAAATTATCCATGCAAGATGGATTGTCATTGGGCCCGGCGGCTTTTACCGCTACTTTCAAAATGGCAACGGTAAAAGCTCCCGCAGAAGGAGAGGTAAAGGCGGAAAATATCGCGCTGAAACCACTATTGGCACTTTCTGAGTATGTGCCTGTGGATCGGGATGAGCGCCGAAAATTGCTGGAACTCTCACCACAGGGGAGTTTCCCGGAATTTTCGTTAAAATGGCGTGGTGACTGGAATTCACCAAAAACTTATAATGTCAAAGGCCAGTTCGCAAATGTCGGGATAAATTCATATCAGGATCTTCCAGGGTTTTCAGGACTGAGCGGTAATCTGGATGCCAACGAAAATGGTGGGGCGCTGTCTTTAAATTCACACCGTGCAAAAGTTGAACTGGTAAAGGTGTTTCGGGAGCCCATTCCGTTTGATACGCTAACAGCCCAGATTAATTGGAAAATCAAGCAAAAAAATCTGGAAGTTAAACTGGCCAATGTGTCATTTGCAAACGCACATTTGGCAGGCAGTGCTTATGGACGCTATCAATCCAAAACTGGATCGCCTGGAGAGATTGATCTGACAGGTAATTTGAACCGCGCTGATGCACGTTACGTCGGTCGGTATATTCCCCTGATAGTGGGTCAATCTGCCCGTGATTGGCTGGATACGGCTTTCTTGGCAGGCTTTTCAAATGATGTTCATGTTCGCCTCAAGGGTGATCTGGCGGACTTTCCCTTTGTGGATGATAAAAAAGGAATTTTTCAGGTCAGGGCGAAAGTGAATGGAGGCGGTCTCGAATATGTTAGTGGGTGGCCAATCATTGAGAATATCTCCGGAGATTTGCTGTTTCAGGGCAAGCGAATGGAAGTGAATGTGTCTAAAGCCAGTATTTTTGGCGTAGGGCTGCAAAAGGTTAAAGTGCAAATACCTGATTTGCTGGTTTTTGATGAGATGTTGCTGGTAGAGGGGCAAGCTCAGGGGTCCGCTGATGATTTTATACGCTACGTTAATCAGAGTCCGGTGTCGGACATGATAGGAGGCTTTTCCAGCGGGGTGAAAATGAGTGGAAATGGCAAGTTGGCGCTTAAACTTCAGGTGCCTTTGCGCCACACCATTGATACAAAGATATCAGGCACCTACCAGTTTATGAACGACACGGTTCAATTTAGTCAGGACGCGCCTACACTGGAAAAAGTTAATGGCACGTTGGCGTTTACTGAAGCGAATATAAAAATACCGAATGTGTCAGCTCAGGCATTTGGGTTGCCCATGTCAGTACAGGCAAATACGCAGCCAGACAAAACGATTCGTATTGTTGCTCAGGGTAAGTTGAGCGGAGAAGGTTTAAGGAAGTATACGACTAACCCTTTAGCGAAGTATGTGAATGGTACAACGGATTGGCGCGGTTTGATTACCATGAAAAATCAGCAGGCAGATATCGTGGTGGAATCTGCATTAAAGGGATTGGCTTTGGATCTGCCGCCACCTTTTACAAAAGCGGCAGCAAGTGTGGTACCACTTCGTGTGACAAAAAAGATTACTTCCGCGCAAGAGGATCTCATCTCATTAAACTATGGAAAGGTATTGTCAGCTAAGCTGATGCTAAAACGAGATGGAGATAAAGCGAGTATTGATAGTGGTGCACTCACTTTTGGCGGTAGCGAGGCAAAGCTCACTGGGGACGGAGTGTGGGCGACAGGGACACTTCCCTATTTGAATCTGGATCAATGGCGAAATATATTCGCTCAAATTCCTGCACAGACAGGTCGGGAACCGCTGATTGATCTTTCAGGCATGAATCTGTCAGTTGATACGCTGGACATATTCAATAAGCGTTTTAATGCATTTCATATGAATGCATGGAAAATGGGAGATAGTTGGCAGGCCACGCTGGCCAGCAATGAAATGAATGGGGAAGTGAATTGGAATTCCAGAGAAAAGGGAAGGGTATATGCACGTTTAAAAAACTTGTCCATTCCTGATTCCATATCTACCCAGCCCGATTCAAAGCTGGCTACCACGACGTATAAAGAACTTCCTGCGCTGGATATTATTGCAGAAAGTCTTGAAATCAAGCGCAGAAAACTAGGCAAACTGGAAGTGCTGGCTGTGCAGCAGGGGAATGACTGGAAGATTGAAAACCTCAAACTCACTAACCCCGACATGGTGCTTAAAATGAGCGGCCTCTGGGAAGCATGGTTGGCACAGCCCAATACCCAAGCCAAAATTAATCTGGAAGTGAAAGATGTTGGCAAATTTTTAGCGCGGTTCGGTTACCCTGATAGCGTCAAACGAGGAACAGCGAAATTGGATGGGCAACTATCCTGGGCAGGCAGTCCTTCCGAACTCGATTATTCCAGCATGTCCGGAAATTTTATACTGGATGCCTCAAACGGACAGTTTTTAAAAATCGAGCCGGGTTTCGGCAAGTTATTGGGTATTCTGAGTTTGCAGGCCTTGCCTCGGCGGATTACATTGGATTTTAGAGACGTTTTTAGCGAAGGGTTCGCGTTTGATAATATTTCAGGTAGCATGAAGATAGAGCGTGGCGTGTTGAATAGCGATGATTTTACTATCGAAGGCCCAGCGGCAACGGTTAAAATGAGCGGGGAAACCGACCTTGCGCATGAAACGCAAAAGTTGCTTGTTAAAGTAACCCCTGCGGTAGGCGAAGGAGTTTCGGTTGCCGGGGCATTTTTAGGGGGGCCGGTGGTTGGGTTGACCACTTTGCTACTCCAGAAAGTACTTAAAAATCCACTTGGGCAATTAATATCCTATCAGTACAGTATTACAGGTACATGGAATGACCCGATTGTGGCTAAAGTGAAGCGCGAAACTGCCGTAACTACAGAATAATGGGCTGAGAGTTGAAAGGCTGTGATCATTCAGGTTTAGTTGTTCAAAACAGATTAAAAGCATTTAAAAATGACATTGCTAATGATGCTTTTGGTGTTTTGGAATATGTACCTTTTGTTGAAAATGAGGGTGTTGATCTGGAGCATAATCTGTACCAGAATTAACGAATAAATAGAGAAATCAGAGAACTGAGATGACTGAAAAAACACAATCCAGCTTTGCCAGAAAAAAAGCCAGGCCACCCGTAGGGAAAGCGAAGCCACAACCGGGCGTCTGCCGGATTGCTGCGATACAGATGGCTTCAGGGCCCAATGTGGCTGCAAATTTGTCTGAGGCAGAACGACTCATTGGCAGTGCGGCGGCGCAGGGCGCTAAACTGGTGGCGCTGCCTGAATATTTCGCCATTATGGGGCTTAAAGATACAGATAAGGTAGCTGTGCGTGAGGAGGAAGGTAAAGGTCCTATTCAGAAGTTTTTAAGTCAAATGGCTAAAAAGCATAAGATTTGGCTGATAGGCGGTTCCATTCCTTTAGAGTCATCCCTGCCCAACAAAGTGCGCAATAGCACACTGGTATACGATGACAAGGGTAAGTTGGTCGCGCGCTATGACAAAATACATCTGTTTGGTCTGGATCTTGGCAATGAAGTTTTTCGCGAAGAAAAAACCATCGAACCGGGAGACCGTATCGTCGTAGTGGAAACGCCGTTTGGCAAAATCGGATTGTCAATCTGCTATGATTTACGCTTCCCTGAACTTTATCGCGCGATGAAGGATGTAGACATTATTGTGGTACCGTCAGCTTTTACCGAAACCACAGGTAAAGCGCATTGGGAAACGCTCGTACGCGCCAGAGCGATTGAAAATCTGGCTTATGTTTTAGCGCCTGCGCAAGGTGGATATCACTTGAGTGGCAGAGAAACGCACGGAAACAGCATGATTGTGGATCCATGGGGTGTTATTCTGGATCGCCTCCCGCGTGGGTCAGGTGTGGTAGTTGCAGGAATTAATCCAGCCTATCAGGCTAGTTTGCGTAAAAGTCTGCCTGCATTGAAACATCGTACGATTACCAGTTTTGATTTTGAAGTGGTGAACGTTAAAGCTTGACCCTCCTCTTGAAACTTTATGGACTTGTAGCCATCTTATTTAAAATGGCTACAAATTCTTCTTAACGCTGCGGAACCAAGATTAAATATATGAAACCTACTCAAGCCGAATCCGGCATCCTGATTCCTGGAGCTGAGACATTATTCGCAACCGCCCACGGTTGTCTGCTGGCACCTTATAACCTTGATACGCCAGAATTGACTTCTGTGTTCGACAAAATCATGACTCACCATGTGGATTATGCTGATTTGTATTTTCAGTACACTCGCTCTGAGGGATGGAGCCTGGAAGAAGGGCAGGTCAAATCTGGCAGTTTCAATATCGAGCAAGGTGTAGGTGTGCGAGCGGTTTCCGGTGAAAAAACGGCTTTTGCCTATTCAGATGATATCAGTCTGAATGCTTTGAATCAGGCTGGTGATGCAACTCGTGCGATTGCTAAAGCGGGTGCGGCGCATTCAACACATGTTATCCAGCGGGCAGGTGGGCACAGCCTCTACCAGCCTCATGATCCGCTGGCAAGTCTGAAAGACGCAGAGAAAGTCGCACTCCTGGAGCGTCTGGAAAAGTATGCGCGCGCAATCGATCCCCGTATCACCCAAGTAATGGCATCTCTGGCAAGTGAATATGATGTAGTGCTGATTGCTCGTTCTGACGGCCATATGGCAGCTGACGTGCGTCCTCTGGTGCGTTTGTCATTGCAAGTAATTGCGGAATCCAACGGCAAGCGTGAACAGGGCAGTGCTGGAGGTGGTGGCCGCTTTGATTACGCTTATTTTACCGAAGAAGTGTTAAAAACCTACGCTCAGCAAGCTGTCCATCAGGCGCTGGTTAATCTGGATGCGCGTCCGGCTCCGGCAGGCTCGATGACTGTGGTTCTTGGTGCAGGTTGGCCTGGCATTTTGTTGCATGAAGCAATAGGGCATGGTCTGGAAGGTGACTTCAACCGCAAAGGCAGTTCCGCGTTTAGTGGTCGTGTTGGTGAGCGTGTGGCAGCTACCGGTGTGACAGTGGTAGATGATGGCACGATTGCGCGCCGCCGTGGTTCTTTGAATGTAGACGACGAAGGCAATCCGACCCAGTGTACCGTGCTGATCGAGAACGGCGTACTCAAGGGCTACATGCAAGATACATTGAATGCCCGTTTAATGGGGGTGCCTGTCACGGGAAATGCGCGGCGCGAGTCTTTTGCTCATATCCCTATGCCACGCATGACTAACACTTATATGCTGAATGGTGATAAAGATCCGCAGGAAATTATAAAGTCAGTGAAGCATGGTCTGTATGCAGCTAATTTTGGGGGTGGGCAGGTAGATATCACCAGTGGCAAGTTTGTATTCTCAGCGGCTGAAGCGTACATGATTGAAGATGGCAAAATTACCTACCCGGTTAAAGGAGCGACCCTAATCGGTAACGGACCAGATGTATTGACTCGTGTTTCCATGATTGGCAATGATATGGCGCTGGATCCGGGTGTCGGAACTTGCGGTAAAGAAGGTCAAAGTGTTCCTGTGGGAGTAGGGCAACCTACGCTACGTATAGATGGCTTGACTGTAGGTGGTACAGCTTAAGCATTCCCGAAAATGGGTGCCCATTTGCGCCAGATTGGTGCGGTGGGGTTTGATCTTGCACAACATGGGTGCAAGAACCCTTGACGTTTATTTGGTAAAACAATTTCACATTAAATCGTATGTAAAAACATACCATACAAGTGTAATTCATTTTTCACGTCTATTTGATATTTAAAAATATCCCTAAATTTAACGGCTTGCATTGAATTGCTCTTGGCATTCCTGGTTGTTCTTACTGATCCGGAATTTATATTTTATTTTTCAAAGAGGTGATGCGAATAGCAAGTTGATAGCTGGTACGTATATTGCTCATCAGTAAACTGTAACATGCCGTTAATCTGATCGTCACACAGGGTTGGTAGTATTGCTAGCGAGTGAAATATCAACTGAAAAATATCGGAGTAATGCGAGTGTATTCCTTTTGTTTTAGTCTATGCTATAAATGTATATTCAGTATGAAAATACCACTGCCTTCCCATGCGAAAGCAGTTTGATGTGTCGTGTTTTTGAAGGAGAAATCTAATGACTCAAGCCAAAGCAATTACCAAAGCGCCTGTCAAAAAGGGTACACCAGCAGCAACCAAAAAAATGCCAGAAAAGAAAGCCGCGACAGCCGTAGCTAAAAAACCTGCTGCAGCTAAAAGCAGTGCTGCCACCACGAAAAAAACGACTGCCGCAAAGGCAGCGGTGGGCGGCAAGAAAAAAATTGAATTCAGCCCGGAGCAGCGTTACAGAATGATCGCTGAAGCAGCCTATTACCGAGCTGAAAAGCGTGGATTCGAAGGTGGTAACTCTGCTCAGGATTGGATAGAAGCGGAAGCTGAGATTACGCGGTTGCTCAGTTCAGCTCAAATGACCCACTGAGTTTTTTGAAATCAGCGGGGGCGTATTGGGTGGTTTTTTAAAAGCTGCCTGTTTGCGCTTGCATTGCTCTTCTGTGAATTTTAAGGTGATATGCTTGGTGAATAACTTATCAAGTTCGTAATTTTTACGCTAGAATCTAGCTGTTACGCTTTTTATTGCGCGCTATCTTACTATTTCTACTGTAGCGATAGTATCACTGGATACCAACAGCCATGATTTTGATTCTTACACCCAATTCTAATCCACAAAGCCCTGAATATTTGCAATTGATGGGGTATCTTGAAAATCTTCCTAATATCCGGGCTCGTGTTCATCATGAGCAGGGTATAGAGCAGCAATTAACTGAAATTTACCTGATTGGTAATACAGCGGCACTTTCTCTTGATTACATGCAAAGCCTGCCTTGTGTTGAGCGCGTTGTGCGCGTTTCAGAGGAATACCGAGTACTGGGTCGGCATAAGGATGACGGTAGGCCCACGCATTTTGATTACAATGGCGTGCGTTTTGGGCAGGACACACTGAATGTGTTTGCTGGTTTGTGTGCAGTGGATACGCCAGAGCACGTTGAGATGATGATGAAAGCCTTGCGGGATAACGGCCAGGTATGCACCCGTATGGGCGCATACAAACCACGTACAAACCCCTATGCTTTTCAGGGGCATGGTAAAACCTGTTTACCATATGTGTTCGAGTTGGCCGGTAAATACGGCATTAAAGTCATTGCAATGGAGATCACCCACGAATCTCATGTGGCAGAGATTCTGGAGGCACTGCATCAAACCGGGAATGCCACAGGTGTCATGCTGCAAATTGGTACGCGCAATACCCAAAATTTTGAATTGCTCAAAATAGTGGGGCGGCAGAATGAATTTCCGGTTCTGTTGAAACGGGGTTTTGGCATTACTCTGGATGAGTCTCTTAATGCGGCAGAATATCTGGCATCGGAAGGAAACCGCAAAGTCGTGTTTGGTCTGCGCGGCATGAAAACCAATATGGGTGATCCGCACCGCAATCTGGTGGATTTTGCGCATGTTCCTGTAGTCAAACGCCTGACGCGTATGCCTGTCTGCATCGATCCCTCGCATTCTGTTGGCACGCGCGTAATGGGGATGGATGGCATACTGGATATCATGCAGGTAGTTGCCCAAGGTGTGATCGCAGGTGCTAATATGGTGCTGGTGGACTTCCATCCTAACCCTTCCAAGGCGTTAGTGGATGGCCCTCAAGCCTTGTTGCTGGATGAGTTGCCGATGTTTCTGGAAGACGTGCAGATTGCCCGTGATGCCTACCTGAAAAGATTGGAATTGGCTAACCGTTATCAATCAAAAAAGTAATCAATAAAATTATTAAGGAAGTAAAAATGTCTGAACCTGTTTGCGCACAAAAAGCCCCCTATGGAGTAGAACTGGAAGCCGGTGATTATTATTGGTGTTCTTGTGGTCAGTCGAAAAACCAGCCGTTTTGCGATGGATCACATAAAGATACAGAATTTACGCCAAAGAAATTTACTTTGGATGAAAAGAAAAAAGTTTGGCTATGTGGCTGCAAGCAAACCAAGGGTGTGCCATTTTGTGATGGTGCACACAAAGATCTGTAAAAATTAACGAGAGTCCTATGACGCATTCTGTGAAATTGCTGCTGGGAGTGCATGCTCATCAACCGGTGGGCAATTTCCCGGAAGTGCTGGAAGAGGCACATCTTAAATGCTATCAGCCATTCATCCAGACCTTATACCGTTACCCGGATTTTCATTACGCCATTCATTTTAGCGGATGGTTGCTGGACTATTTGCTCCAGCATTATCCGAAAGATATGGCCATGCTGCGCGAAATGGTGGGGAGAGGGCAGGCTGAATTGTTTGGTGGCGGCGATACCGAACCTGTGCTGGCAGTCATTCCCAATGAAGATCGGATCGGTCAGGTGAATGCGTTATCGGACAAACTGAAAAAAACACTGGGTAGCCGTCCTGACGGCGCCTGGCTGACTGAGCGAGTCTGGGAGGCAACCGTAGTGCCCGGACTCGCTGATGCCGGCATTCGTTATGTCACCGTGGATGATTACCATTTTCTGTGTAGTGGCAGGAAAGGCGAAGAACTGAAAGGTTTTTTCAGTACTGAAGAAGATAACCGGAATCTGGATTTGTTCCCGATTTCCGAGGGGCTACGCTATCGATTGCCTTTTTCACCTGCACCTGATGCAGTGAAGTATCTGGAAGAAATGGCAGAAACTGGCAGTGATGTCGCTGCAATCTATTTTGACGATATTGAAAAGTTTGGTATCTGGCCCGACACCTATGAATGGGTGTATGAAAAGGGCTGGTTAAAAGATTTTATTGAAGGCGTGCTCGCCTCTGGCAAAATTCAGACGCAGCGTTATAGTGATTATCACGCAAATAATAAAACTCGCGGCATTGTTTATCTGCCGACCACTTCGTATATTGAAATGAACGAATGGACCTTGCCGGCAAGTGCTGCAAATCACTTTGCAGATATGGTGCATGCCAGCAAAGAAAATAAGCGGTTTGAGCAGGATAAGGCTTTTTTGCGTGGCGGAATCTGGAAGAATTTTTTCAGCCGTTACCCGGAATCCAACTGGATGCATAAAAGAATGCTGAGTGTTTCTCGGCGTTTTCATGCGATGCCTGAAGCAAAACGTACTGACGAGATGGTGGAAATGCTCTATCAGTCCCAGGCTAATGATGCTTATTGGCATGGGTTGTTTGGCGGTTTGTACCTGCCTCATCTGCGCCGCGCAGTGTACCGAGCCATCATCGCACTTGAAGGCATGCTGGACAAGATTTCTCCCCGGCTAAACAGCATTCGGGAAGATTTGGACAAGGATGGTTGCGATGAGATTTTCTTGCAGGATAGTCTGTTGCAGGCAGTGGTGAAACTGGATGGTTTGGGTGCTGTATGCGAGTTGGATGCCTACCAGTTAAACCATAACTTTGGCGACTCTTTACGTCGTTCGGACGAACATTATTATCGCAAAATAAAACAGGGCGAATTGCAGCATCATAGCGGAGACGGAATAGCATCCGCTCATGATCGGGTAAGTTTTAAACATGAAATCACGCAGGAAGACCTGGTACCCGACAGTCATGCCCGTGTGCTCTTTCTGGATGGCTGGCAGGCAGATGCTACACAAGATGTGATGCCGGTTACCAATTATGTGCTCAAGACGGAACATGCTGAAAAGCAAGGGTTAACGTTGGGATGCCAGATTGGCAATGTACTGGTTAGCAAGCACGTTGCAGTTTCGGAAAATCATTTGCGCCTGACTTATCGGTTTAGTGGTCAGGGTGAAGGGGAATTCAGTACGACATTGAATGTGGCTATGCCGAGCTGTGATGGCCCTGCAGGCAGATTTATACATGATGGACATATACTCGGTGGCTTTGGTCAGCCACTGGCGTTAAATAATATGAAAGAAATCATGCTGGATGATGCCGTTCTTGGCGGAAAATTGCTGGTTCACAGCAGCAAGCCTGTTTCATTTCATGCGGCACCCCATTTTACCGTTTCGCAATCCGAAGCCGGGTTTGAAAAAATCATGCAAGCAGTGACGCTGGTTTTAACATGGCCGCTGGGAAGCCGCTATAAAGAAATTACAATTGATCTGGAAGTGGTTAAATACAGCAGTTGATGTTGCAGTATTTAACCGAGATTGCCATAACCAATTTGTATTCCGATAGCTAAAATTTCTGCTAGCCACCTTATTTTATTCTCCTCTTGGTCCGTTGCTTTTAAGGTGGGCTGGAATCGTTTAAACTGATACCTTCATTTAAGAATCTCTCCTGGAGAATGCATGAGCGAAGCAAAAATATCCGCAAACAAAGTGGTTTATTTGACCTATTCAATCCTGAATGGAGAAGGGATGGTCTTTGAACAGTATGATCTGCCTATCGGTTATGTTCATGGTGCAAACAGCGGTCTGTTTGAGAAAATTGAAGATGCGCTGGAAGGGCATGTCGTTGGGGATCGCGTTGAAGTGTTGCTCCCGCCAGCAGATGGTTTTGGTGCGCATAAGCCTGAATTAACCTATACCGATGATATTGATAATGTGCCGCCGGAATTTCGCCGCATCGGTGCTGAAGTACAAATGGAAAATGAAAATGGCGAAGCCATGCAGTTTCGCGTGACTCACATTGAAAATGGCAAACTCACGGTGGACGCTAATCATCCTCTGGCCGGGCAGACAGCTACATTTGTTGTGAATGTGGTGGATATTCGTGATGCAACGCGGGAAGAAATTACAAACGGCAGGCCAGTAGAGGCGGGTGCTCCACAAATACATTAAACAGTTTGTTCAGAGGGATTCTTCTCTCATTGAGGGAGGGGAAGTCCAGTGAGGTGTCCGACTGGTTTATTGCCTGACAAGTTTCAAGTGTAGATGGAAGCGGCTTCTAAAATAAGGTTTCCGGCTTGTGGATACCATAACCTTGAGCGTAATTTACACCGATTGTTCTTAGTTTTTCAAGAATGGCGTCATTCTCAACGTATTCTGCAATGGTCATTATGCCAATTTCCTGTGCAATCCGGTTGATTGAATCCACCATGCAATAATCTATTTTATTGGTGGCGATCCCCTTGACCAATGCGCCATCAATTTTCAGGAAGTCCACCGGTAATGATTTAAGGTAGGTGAATGAAGACATGCCACTACCAAAATCATCCAGCGCAAATCTAAAACCAATGGGTTTTAATTCCTGAATAAAGCTGGAAACCTTGTGCAGATTATTAATGGCCATGGTTTCTGTAATTTCGAAACAAATCGCATTGGGGGGGATGTCATGTTCCTCAATCTGGTCGCGCAAGAAATCAAGAAAATAGTCATCGTTTAAACTGGCACCAGACAGATTAACTGAGCAGAAGAAGTTGGTCTCAGTTTCTCCCTGCGGATTTTTTTTCAGTATTTTGCGCCAATGCCCACTGTTTCTTGCAAACAATGTTCGTATCACCCACCGATCAATCGTTGGCATCAGATTGTATTTTTCTGCAGCGTGAACTAATTCTCCCGGTGACAGTAATTTGCCTTTTTCATCAATCATCCGCAGCAAGACTTCCCTGTGTTCTATACAAGGTATTGTTGCTGAAATAGGGATGATGTTCTGGTAGTACAAGCGGAATCGATGCTCTTCAAATGCATGGGTGATGCGGGAAATCCAGTTCATTTCTCCCCGTTTATGGGTGAGCTCCTCGGCCCCGACGTAGGATTGAATTCGGTTCCGTCCTTTGTCTTTGGCAATATAACAAGCTGCATCCGCAGAGCTTAAAATATCAGCGGTATTCACGCAATTGGCGTCAATTGGCGCAACGCCGATGCTGACCCCGATTTCGAAGCGCTTTTCCTGCCAGTGAAAACGAAACCCCGAGATGGTCTGACGCAGTATTTCTGCGACTTCCATTGATTCCTTCAGGGAGCAATCTTCCAGTAGTACGCCAAATTCATCGCCACCTAATCTGGCCAGTGTATCGCTATGGCGAACTTTGGTTTTGATCAGAGTGGAAAGTTGTCGTAACAGTTCATCCCCTGCTATGTGGCCACAAGTATCATTCACTACTTTAAACTGATCAAGATCCATGTAAAGCAGGGAGTGATTGGTATTGTGAGTGATGGCATTTTCCAGCAAATTATCAAGGCGCTTGCTGAACTCTCTGCGATTAATCAGTCCTGTCAGCTCGTCATGAATAGCTTGTCGCTCGATGCGTGCTATGGCCAGTTTGTGTTCTGTGTAATCGCGCATGACCCCGATGACAAGGTTGCCATGTTCCATGTTAACCTTGTTCATGCTGATTTCTACCCAGCGTGCATTGGCCTGTATTGGAAAAATGCGGCATTCAAAGCGGACGGGTTGGCCGGAGAGGGCTTTGTTGAATTGCATGGTAAACATTTCATTGTTCTCAGCGGAGCCAATGAAATGGGTGATAGGGAAACGATTGTTGTGGGATGTGAGAATGTTTTCTGATTCGCCCAGCCAGGAGGCAAGCAGATTGTTAGCGACATGAAATTTCATTTCGTCGCACAGCACAAAAATACCATCATTAGCACTGTCTATATAGGCGCGCAGAAGCGCAAGATAAAAATCTTTATCTTCTTCTGGCCTGACTGGTGCATCTGGCAAATTTTTGACGTGCGTACTGATAGGCATTGAAAATTCCCCTAGGGCCTGACCAGTTGAGATTTGAATTAAATTGTTATTATTTTTTAGATAAGTTGGCAATCATATAGTATTTATGAACTAATTGTCCATGAAAAAAACGCGTTTTTATAGTGGAAGTTTGATATTCCCAGGGGGTATTTATTCAATTGTCTTTTTAAACGATGGCTGCATCAGGCAACCAATTCCAGCAATTTGCTGTAGGAGTCTGCAAACAAATTTACGCCTTCTGTCTGAAGCTGTTCGCCAATGGTTTCCATGTTGATGCCTATTTTTTCCAGGCGTAAATAGTGATCCTTGGCCCCGTTTATGTCTTCTTCTACAGTCAATGCAGGTATGCCATGATCGCGAAATGCTTCCAGAGTGGCATCGGGAAGGGTGTTGATGGTTTCCGGTCCGATCAATGGCTCTACATACAAAAGATCATTGTAGTCGGGATTTTTAGTGCTGGTACTGGCCCATAATAGATATTGCGGATGAGAACCAGCCTGAGCCAGATCATCAAACAAATCACCATGAAACATTTCCTTGTAGCGCTGGTATGCCAATTTTGACATCGCTACGGCCGTTTTACCGCGAAGTGCCAATGCTTCAGGTGTGCCAATTTTATTGAGTTGTTTATCAACCAGCGTATCCACGCGACTCAAAAAGATGCTGGCGACAGCCTTGATTCCGTCTGTGTCTCCTCCGTTTGCCAGTCGCTTTTTCAGGCCGCGCATATAGGCTTCAAAAATGCGCACTACATGCTGCAGTGAAAACAAGAGGGTAACGTTGACGCTGATTCCTTCTGCAATAAGGTGTTCGAAGGCTCGGACGCCCTCTGGGGTGCCCGGTACTTTGATGAGCAAGTTTTCCCGTGCCACTGCCTGGGATAAACGTATCGCTTCAGAAATGGTGTGTACCTCATCATGTGCAAGCCTTGGGGAAACTTCAAGACTGACATATCCATCTTTGCCTTTGGTTCTGTCAAAAACTTCGCGGAGTATGTCACAAGCCGCCTGAATATCAGCAATGACCAGCTTTTCATAGCGACGTTCATGGACGATTTCATTCGATTTTAGCCAGACTAGCTCATCGTGATAATAAGGGCTTTCCAAAATGGCCTTATACAAAATACTGGGGTTGGATGTTACGCCTGAGACACCGCCGTGTTGAACGAGATTGGCCAGTGCGCCTTCTTTCAAAAGTGTGCGGGACAGATTATCCAGCCATACGCTTTGACCAAAACCAGTGAGTTCGAGTAGCGAATTCATCAGTGACTCCTATTGTGGATGTGTTTTATATATAGCATATGGTAACGCATTCATGGGCATCTATATTTCTTGAAATGCTTTTAGACTAAGTATAAAATGACATCTATGTCTATAAATTGGAAAAACTTGCATGTAATTGTTCTGCTGGCATTTTTACAATGCTTTGCACCACTTTTGCACGCGCATGCACTGGGTAATTATCAATCCAGTGGTGTACATTTCCATCTTGATTACGACATGCTTGAGCATAGTGCCAAACCGGGTAAGGCGGAACTGCAAACTTCTCAAACTGAGTTGCCCGCTATCACCATGGCACAGGAATTCAAAAAAGACGCGGTCTTATTTATAATCACTGATGTTGTTCTGCCATTCAGATATCCGTCTCAAGTTTTGAACTATATACATTCACGTCATAGTGATCTATTGCATCAGCCTCTATACCTATTCACTTCAAGACTTCCGCCAGCCCAAGCTCCTCCGTATTTGTCTGCTTAAGCTATTCTTAAGATTTCCCCATTAAACTGGGGGTGTATTAATTGCCTCATTGAGTGCACGTTTGTGTCTATTCGCTTTTCGTGGCGCTCAATTTTCATCTTATAGCATCCATACCCCAATGGATTCGGAGTTGCGCATGCAAACAAAACGATTAGCAGGATTTTTGCTGTCTGCTTTTTTTACTATTGGATCAGCTACAGCATTTGGTACTGATGATATTCAAATGACGCCAAAGCAGAGGCAGGCTTCAGGGATTGCTGTCGCGCCGCTTTCAGTGAAAACTGGTGTGCCAGGCAATGGCTTTCCAGCTCAGGTTGTTATCCCGAATGGGCAGATGCAAGTGATCAGTTCACCACTATCTGGGTTGATACAAAATGTTGCCGTGTCAGTGAATGATACGGTGACAAAAGGGCAATTACTGGCGCGGTTTGCCAGCCCCATGCTGATCGAAACTCAACGTGATTTTTTACAGGCCGCCACGCAAACTCAACTGACACAGAGCAGTTTGAAGCGTGACGCGCAATTATTTAAAGAAGGCATCATTGCCGAAGGGCGGTATCTGTCAACGCAATCAGCGCACGCACAGGCTGCTGCAGGATTAGCTGAAAGACGGCAGGCTTTGCGTCTGTATGGTATGTCGGATACGGCTATCAATAAATTGCAGTCAAGCCATGTGCTAAGTAGCACGCTGGATATTGTTGCGCCCATGGATGGTATGGTGCTTGAGCAAATGGCAACCGTTGGCCAGCGTGTTGAGGCTGCTGCGCCACTGTTTAAAGTGGCCAGACTCAATCCATTGTGGCTGGAAATTCAGGTGCCGGCTACTTATGCAGTCGGGGTGAAGGCCGGGGCTGAGGTCAGCGTGCGAGGAATTAGTGCGACAGGCAAGGTGTTGTCTATCGGGCGTAACGTCAGCGCCAATCAAACAGTGATGGTTCGGGCCGATATCAAGGATGATTTGCAAAGCCTGCACGCCGGTCAGTTTGTGGAGGCGCAACTGGTTTCTTCTGTCTCTACAGAGAAACAGTGGCAAGTACCAAGCGCAGCTCTTGCCAGAAATCAGGAAAAAGCTTTTGTGTTTGTGCAAACGTCAGGTGGTTTCCGTGCTCAGTCTGTCACCCTTGTAGGACAGTCGGGGGATAGCAGTGTCATCAGTGGTAATTTGAAAGGAAGTGAGCGTATAGCGGTTAAAGGTATAGCAGCATTGAAAGCTGCCTGGATGGGATTAGGGGGTGGGGAATAATGATGGATGTTGCTTGCCAAAGTTCTCTATTTATTTTCAAACATGAAATAGGCCTTGCGGAGTGTAAAACATGTTAGCCCGCCTGGTTGAATTTTCGCTCACTCAGCGCCTGCTGATAGCAGTATTAACGTTGTTGTTGATTGGTGGTGGAACCTATGCGTTCATGGGATTGCCTATCGACGCATTCCCGGACGTGTCTTCAACTCAGGTTAAAGTGATCATGAAGGCTCCCGGTATGACGCCGGAAGAGGTAGAGGCCCGTATTACCGCACCCATTGAGGTGGAAATGCTGGGTATTCCCAACCAGAAAATTTTGCGTTCGGTGGCGAAATACGCGTTGACCGATATCACCATAGATTTTCAGGATGGAACGGATATTTACTGGGCGCGGCAGCAAGTGGCTGAGCGGCTGGGTAATATTTCCAAAGATTTGCCGCAAGGTGTAAGTGGCGGGCTGGCTCCGATCACAACTCCGCTGGGTGAAATGTTCATGTTTACAGTGGAAGGGGGGGATCTGAGTTTAATGGAACGCCGAAGTCTGCTGGACTGGGTCATTCGTCCCGCGTTGCGTACTTTGCCTGGTGTAGCAGATGTGAATTCGCTGGGTGGTCTGGTGCGGACATTTGAAATTGTGCCGGACAATGCAGCATTGAATGCACGTGGTATTTCGCTTACTCAATTGCAGCAGGCGCTGGAAATGAATAACCGCAACGACGGCGCCGGGCGGATGCGCGACGGTGAAGAGGTATTGCTGGTTCGTTCTGAGGGTGCAATAAAGACACTGGATGATGTACGTGCCATCGTGATTACAAGCCGTGATGCTAATCCGGTTCGTGTGGGAGATGTGGCGCAGGTGCGTATTGGCAGCATGACGCGATACGGTGTAGTGACCAAGGACGGTAAGGGTGAAGCCGTAGAGGGGTTGGTGCTGGGCTTGCGAGGGGCAAATGCGAAACAGGTAGTGGAAGGCGTGCGCAAGAAGCTTGCTGAAATTCAGCCGAGCTTGCCAAAAGGCGTGCATACAGAAGTCTTCTATGATCGGGGTAATCTGGTTGAGCGCGCTGTGGGGACAGTTTCCAAAGCGCTGATGGAAGCCATTGTGCTGGTGGTCGTATTGCTTCTGCTGTTTCTGGGGAATTTACGGGCTGCGATTGTCGTAGCGGTGACGCTACCATTAGCGGCGCTGATCACATTTATTCTCATGCGTCAGTTCGGTATGTCCGCCAATTTGATGAGTTTGGGCGGGTTGGCGATTGCAATTGGTATGCTGGTAGATGCGGCAGTGGTTGTGGTGGAAAACATGATTACCCATCTGGCACACCAAGGTACAGAGGGGAAATTGCCGCACCTGCATGTGATTTATCGCTCAGTGAGAGAAGTGACACTGCCTGTTGCATCGGGTGTGGCCATTATCGTGATTGTTTTTTTGCCGCTGTTGACCCTGCAGGGGTTGGAAGGGAAATTATTTATACCGGTAGCGATGTCGATTGTTTTTGCGCTATCCGGCTCACTCATACTGGCGCTGACAGTGATTCCTGTACTGGCTTCTTTTTTGCTTAAGCCGGGTGCACATGAAGACCCTTGGCTGGTACGTAAATCGACTGCGTTGTACGTTCCTGCCTTGCGCTGGTCACTGGCGCATTCAAAAACCGTCATCATGGGTGCGTTGATAGTACTGGGGCTGACAGTCGGGGCATATACATTGATAGGAAAAACCTTTATGCCAGTCATGGATGAAGGCGATATTATCATTGGCGTCGAAAAACTTCCTTCAATCAGTCTGGAACAGACCGCTGCGACAGATTTACGTATTCAGCAAGCCATCATGGCTCAGGTGCCTGAAGTCAAAGGTGTCGTGGCGCGTGCCGGTTCGGACGAGCTGGGTCTAGACCCTATGGGCCTGAATCAGACAGACACTTTTCTGGTATTAAAACCCAGAGAGCAGTGGCGCAAGCCGGATAAAGAGTGGCTGACCGGTGAGCTGAGAAAAGTCATGGAGCAATTCCCGGGTATTTCCTACAGCTTTACGCAACCTATCGATATGCGGGTATCTGAAATGGTTATTGGGGTTCGGGGTGATGTAGCCGTAAAAATTTTCGGCACCGAACTCGTTTCTCTGAACAAACTGGCCGCCCAGATTGAAACGGTACTCAAATCCGTGAAAGGTTCACAAGACGTGTATACCGTCAAAAACGAAGGCGTACAGTATCTGCAAGTCAAGATAGACCGGCTGGCTGCAGGTCGATTCGGCCTGAGTGTGGATGATATTGAAAATGATTTACGCGGTCATCTGGAAGGAAAGCCCTTGGGTGTGGTCATTGAGGGCGCACGCCGAACACCGCTCCTGTTACGCGGTGCGGAAGATTTGCGTTCTTCTGCTTCCCTGTTTAACAACTTGCGAATTGGTTTGCCTGACGGTACGGCGATTCCCATCACCAATGTGGCGAAACTGGAACGTGTGGATGGCCCAGTGAAAATTGACAGGGAAAACGGCAATCGTATGGTGGTCGTGCAAGCCAATGTGCGAGGGCGTGATCTGGTAGGTTTTGTGGAAGAGGCTAAGCAGGCTGTCGCCAAGCAAGTGCCAATGGCAACAGGCTATCACGCCACCTGGGGTGGGCAGTTTGAAAATCAGCAACGTGCGGCGGGCAGACTGGCAGTGGTGGTGCCGATTGCCTTGGGAATGATCTTCCTGTTGTTGTTTGCCACTTTTGGATCGGTACGACAGGCGGTGCTGGTATTTGCAAACATCCCTTTTGCAATGGTGGGCGGGGTATTTGCATTGTGGATGTCTGGTGAGTACTTGTCTGTTCCTGCATCGGTAGGGTTTATTGCGCTGTTAGGCATTGCTGTGCTCAACGGGGTGGTTATGCTGACTTATTTTAATCAGTTACTGGCGCAAGGTATGCCGCTTGCCGAAGTCATCGTGGAAGGTGCAAAACGGCGTTTGAGACCCGTGTTGATGACCGCCAGTATCGCAGCATTCGGTCTGGTGCCGTTGCTATTATCCACGGGTCCTGGTTCCGAAATTCAGAAACCTTTAGCCATTGTAGTGATTGGCGGGTTGGTCACGTCTACCCTGTTGACACTGATATTACTACCTATACTTTACCGCCGGTTTGGGGTAAGCCAAGCCAAGGAGAAATTGGCATGAAACAATTGGATACTTGTCTGACTATCGTTTTTCCCCGTGCTCTTGAAGAAAATCTGGTGGACCATTTGCTGGACCATCCTGAATATGCTGCTGGATTTACCACCATGCAGGTGGAAGGGCACGGTCAGGCTGTCGCGCGCCATAGCATTGAGGAAGAAGTGCGCGGGCGTGCGCGTCGTGTCCAGATTCAGGTGGTGCTAAATGGCGAGGATGCCAGGGCGTTGATCACACATCTCAAAACCGCCTTGCCTAGCAAAGAAATAGCTTACTGGATGATGCCAGTGATTGAGTTTGGGAGATTTGCATGAAGTTTCATTTTGGATTTTGGTTAATGGCAGCGTGTGCTGCCTCTCCTGCGAGTGCAGAGAGTTTCAGAGACTTTCCCGATTTACCATCATTGCAAATGGTTACCAAAGCTATGGCGGCCAACCCTTCAGTATTGGCTGCTCAAAGCGGCGTAAAAGTGGGTGAGGCTAATCAGGAAGTTTTACGTGCGGGATCTTACGAATATAACGTGAGATTAGGCACACAGCAACGAACGGTGAGGATGGATCCCACAGGAAAATTCAATGAATGGAATGTCTCCGTTGAGCGACCCTTTCGCTTGCCAAACAAAGCCTCTCTTGACCGTGAACTCGGCAGCCAGGGAGTTTCCCAGGCAAAACTGGCTTATGGTGATGCCATGCACGAATCAGGCCGGACGCTGTTGCGCATGTGGTTCAACTGGGTCAATACTAGCCAGCAGGCGCAACAATGGGAAAGTCAGGTGTCTATCCTCAAGGAGCAATCCAGCATCGTCAACAAACGGGTAAAAGCGGGTGACGCACCCAAGCTTGAAGCCATGCTGGCTGATTCCGCTCTGGCACAGGCTGAATCATCGTTACTACAGGCAAAACTCCGTGTGAGGGTAGTGCTGACTGATCTGACACAACGTTTTCCGGGAATCGTTCCTCCTTCACAGCCAGTGTTAATGGAACCTGAACCCGTGACGCAGGATATTACCTACTGGCGTGAACAGATACTGGAACATAATCATGAACTGGGTTTGGCAAGAGCAGAATCAAAGCATTGGCAGTTGATGGCATCACGCGCCTCCGCAGATCGCATGCCAGATCCAACAGTCGGATTGCATCTGGCCAGTGAACGTGGCGGGGAAGATCGTATTGCCGGATTAAGTGTATCAATTGCATTGCCCGGCGGTGCCCGCTCTGCCAATGCAAATATGATGCAGGCACAAAATGGCGTCGCTCTGCAGAAAGAAGCGGCGGTATTGGCAAGACTGAATGCCGAAGTAAACAATCAGTTTGCGACTGCACAAGCATCTTATGAAAGCTGGAAAAGTATCCAGAGTGCAGCCGCAGGCATACAACGAAATGCTGAGCTTATGGCGCGTGCCTACTCTTTGGGAGAAGCGGGTTTAACTGATGTGCTGACAGCCCGTAAACAATCTGTAGAAGCGAAATTAGACGCCATGATGGCACAGACCAACGCAGCAGAAAGTCGTTATCGTTTAATGTTGGATGCGCATCAGTTGTGGCCACTGGATACTGATGAGGATGAAGAAGACGCTGCACACGCGCATTATTAAAGTGCCTTTACGCCATGCTAATCAGATAAGTGAATCTTGCATATAACGAGTTAGCTATTATACTTACTTAAGCAAGTATATATGTCGTTAGCATGATCTGAATCTGTTTTTTCAGATCAATCATATTTCTATAATCCCGCATTAATGTCCGTTGCTTCATGTGGGGAAGACTTATGCTCTCTGGAGAAACAATGAAAACGCTAATTTTTAATTGGTTGACCCGCAGCTTATTCAAAAACACAATCATAAAAACACCGGTAAAGCTTCGTTATATCCAAAGCTGTTTGCTGTTATCTATATTTATATCATCCGGTGCATGGGCTACTGCATTCAGTAATCTCTATGTGTTTGGAGATAGTCTGTCTGATACGGGCAATGTGTCACTGTTAACCGGTGGAGCTGTTCCCAATGCGCCATATTACGCCGGTCGTTTGAGCAATGGACCCAATTATGTGGATGATTTGGGCGCAAAATTAGGGTTTTCAACATTGCCCTCACTCATGGGTGGGACTAACTACGCTAATGGTGGTGCGCGCACCGATTCCCACTTTCTTGGCCCTACTTATGGCATTCTTGGACAGGTGAATAGCTATGTAAGCAGTTTGTCTGCAGACCCTAATGCTTTGTATATTGTTTTTGGTGGGGCTAATGATATTCAGGATGCCATTGCCGCAAGCATCAATAATTTTGGCGCTGCACAGAGCCTAGTGACTGCTGCTGTGAATAATATTGATACGGCTTTAAGAAACCTGGCGAATGATGGAGCCAAACAGTTTTTGGTACCCAATACACCAGATCTTGCTATGGTTCCGCGTGTCAGCATGCTGGGAATTACCTCCCTCTCTTTTGTAGCAAATTTGTTTGCTACCCAGTTTAATACGTTACTGGATAGCAAGTTGAATACCCTGCAGATTGATCTAGGTGTAAATATCACACGTTTTGATACTTTTTCCGTGTTAAATGATGTGGTTGCTAATCCAGGCAATTTTGGTATTACCAATGTGACTGATCCCTGCTACACGGGGGATGATCAGAACTTCACGGGAGGAGGTACGGTTTGCAGTAACCCGGATCAGTATGCTTTCTGGGATACCATTCATCCAACAGCGCAATTGCATCAGATATTGGCAAATGGAATGGCCAGGGCCTTGCAAATACCAGAGCCTGATACGATATTTTTGCTCATCAGTGGTTTGATTGGTGTTGCGCTCTTACGGATGAACCGTATTGTTACAAGACAGGTGCGCATATAAGTCTGCTCGTTAAGGGTTTGAAGATTCGTTAACCGTAGAGGCGCTGAGGCGCAGAGTTATAGGCAGCTACAACATCCAGTATCACGATGCTTTTTCTTATTCTGAAGCTGTCTTATGTAGCCTCAATTCCTTGCTTTTCTCTGCGCCTCAGCGCCTCTGCGGTAAAATGCTATCGTGGTATTCCCATGAACTGCTATGTTGAGTTGTAGATGGAATATTTAAAATTGGCTTTGTTTACAAATGAGGGCGGATTTAAGGATAAAGTCCAATTGATAACATCAATAGTCGCGCTAAATGTCAGATCATGGGAGAATTAGCACTTTAATAAACACGTCAAAGCCTTCCCATGATTAGTGGTAACCTGAGCAAAATGATCAGCCAGCTCTCTGGCCCCGTAGAGTATTCTCTTCCGGTAGGAACCGAGCGGCTCGGCATGAACCAGTTTTTGGGAAAAGAGCTGGCGCTCAATTTTTCCGGCACAATCAATTGTATCGCCTGTGGCAGAAAAACCAGTAAAAGTTTTAGCCAGGGTTATTGTTTCCCTTGCATGCAGTCACTGGCCCAATGCGACTCCTGTATTATCAAACCCGAATTGTGTCATTACGCACAAGGCACTTGCCGTGAACCGGAGTGGGGCTTAACCCATTGCATGCGCCCGCACTATGTCTATCTGGCTAATTCATCCGGGGTAAAAGTAGGAATAACACGTGAAACACAGTTGCCAACCCGTTGGATAGATCAAGGTGCCAAACAAGCACTGCCAATCTTTAAAGTAGCGACTCGCTACCAGTCAGGCGTACTTGAAGTAATTCTGAAGCAGCACGTAGCCGATAAAACAGATTGGCGCGCGTTATTGAAAGGCGATCCGGAACCAGCCGATCTCATGAACAAACGAGATGAGCTTTTTGATGTGTGTAAAGCAGGTATTCGCGAAGCGCGTGAGCGCTTTGGGGAAGAGGCTATTCAGTCTCTCGAATCAGCTGAGCTGGTGAATATTGACTATCCAGTTTTAGAATACCCAACAAAAATCACTTCTCTCAATCTGGATAAAACACCAAGTATCCGGGGTACCTTGTTGGGAATTAAAGGTCAGTACCTGATTTTTGATATTGGTGTGATCAATATGCGGAAATATACGGGCTACAATGTGGAAGTGACTGAGTGATATTGAGAGTTGCTTTTGGTTTGTTTGATTTTGCAGCCAAAATGCCACCTTAAATAATGAAATTCGCCACTTGGAATATACATTAAGTGCGTGACAACTGTCTCAGATGTGCCAGGAACACCCATCATTGTTCACTTGCTAAAGTCTGGATGTGTGTGGACAACAGACATTAGCTTGAGCCTATCTGGAAACAATCCCAGAGTGAGCACTCATTTGAAAAACCACTACAATCGTTGTTCTTCGTCATCGGAAATTCTACAGAATTTTTGGAATCTGATTTTTCCAACCTAACAAATTATTGATCCTGTCAGCTGAATTTTTAAGTTTTCATGCGACATATTTCATCCGAATATCCTAGAAGGATTCTTTACGTACTCAGGTATTTTGCTATAGTGAGGGAACAAGGGAATTCGGCAAATACTAATGAAATCTGATTTGGACGAAAATATCTCCACTTATACTGGCATCGATTATCGGGGGATATTTGATGCGAATCCCTATGCTATTTTTATTCTTAATTCAAAAGGTCGGATACTCGATGCGAATCCAACTGCCATTCAACAATATGGATACAGTCTCGAAGAATTGAAGCATTTGAATGCAACTGACTTAGCTTCCGAGGATCTGAGGGATAAGTTGCCAGCCCACCTCAACAACTTACTGAAATCAGGTGATAAGTTCGAATTGAGGCACCGCCGCAAAGACGGTAGCGAACTGCCTGTTGAAATTTATTCTTACCCAATTACTCATCATGGTGAGCATGCGATCATCTCGAATGTGTGCGATACCAGTCCGCGAAAACAGCATGAGTCAGAGCTGAAAAACCAAAATCATATGCTTGAGCGGATTTTGGATACCGAACCGGGTACTGTCTATATCTTCGATCTGATTGAACAGCGTAATATCTATATCAACCTGCACTGGCTCACCACCTATGGCTATTCGATCGTGGAGACCCAGGAGATGGGCAGTAAGATCATCCAACTTTTTCATTCAGATGATTTGCCTCGCATCGCTGCTAACCACGATGCATGGAGAGATGCCTCTATTGGAGAAATGCGCTCGATTGAGTACCGTCTTCGTGATAAAGAAGGTGCCTGGCACTGGTTGATTAGTCGGGAAACCCCTTTTATCCTTGATGATAATGGGCAGGTAAGGCAGATTCTCGGCATTGCGCATGATATCACGGAGCATAAACAGGCAGAAATGCTGCTCAGCGGGCAGACACAGGTGCTGGAGATGATCGCCGCCGGAGCATCCTTGCCGGAGACGCTGTCCGTGCTGGTCAAGCTTATTGAGGCTCAAACCCCAGGGATGCTGGGGTCCATTCTCCTGCTGGACCAGGATGGCATTCACGTCCGCCACGGTGCGGCGCCAAGTTTGCCTGCGGATTTTGTCGCGGCAGTGGAAGGGCAACCGATTGGGCCGAACGCCGGTTCGTGCGGCACTGCGGCCTACCGCAAGGAGGCGGTGTTTGTGGAGGATATTGCCACCGATCCGCTGTGGGTGGCTTACAAAGAGGTGGCGCTACAGCACGGGTTGCACGCTAGCTGGTCCACGCCAATTTTCGATTCGCAGCGGCGGGTGCTAGGCACATTCGCGATGTATTACCGCCAACCGGGGCTGCCCCAGCCGAAGCACCTTAAGCTCATCGATGCTACCACGCACATAGCATCCATCGCCATCAGTCGGCAGCGGGAAGATATTGCGTTGCGCCAAAGTGAAGGCCGATTACGCAATATCATTGATGGTCTTGGGCCGAACATGTTCGTGGGTTTGCTGACCACCGAGGGGGTCGTACTGGAAGCAAACCAGCAAGCGTTGGCGGCGGCTGGTTTGCAACCGCAAGACGTGCTGGGTAAGCCAGTTGAGGAAACGTACTGGTTTGGCTATTCCGAAGAAAGTAAACGGCAGATGCGCGAGACCATCGCCCGCGCTGCCCGAGGTGAAGCCTCGCGGTACGATGTGCAGATACGTGTCGCGGAAAACCAATTTATTCCTCTGGATTTCTCGGTGCAGCCATTTCTGGATGCAAACGGCAGAGTAGTGTTGCTGGTGCCGTCCGCCGTTGTGATTTCCGAACGCAAGCGTGCAGAGGAGAAGTTGCGCGAGAGCGAGGCAAAGTTCCGCGCGATGATTGAATCATCCCCCGTGGCCTTGGCGATGAATGACGAGTACCAGAATGTCACGTACCTGAACCGCAAGTTCGTCGAGACATTCGGCTACACGCTGGTCGACATTCCAATCCTGTCGGAGTGGTGGCCGCGGGCCTATCCCGATCCCGCCTATAGGTTGCGCGTCGCGCAGGAGTGGCAGGTGGCGGTGGAGAGGGCGCAGCGGGACGGAACCGAGATCGAACCGTTGGAATACGAGGTCACCTGCAAGAATGGCAGCGTGCGCAACATACGATTCAGCATGGCGCCGATGGGCTCCTCCAACCTGGTGATCTTCTACGATCTCACAGAGCGCAAGCAGGCGGTGGAGGCGCTACGCAAGAGCGAGGAGCGGTTTGGGCGGGCGCTAGAAAACATTCCGGACGTGGTTGTGATCTATGACCGCGATTTGAGAATTCAATACGTCAACGATGCCACACGCCGGATTACCGGGCGCCCCACTTCCGACTTCATCGGGCGGCGCGAGGAGGAAATTTGGCCGCCGGAAGTGTACGAGGTCTATTTGCCCACATTACAAGAGGCATTCAGAACCCGTACCATTCGTTCCCTGGAGACGAATCTTTTGCTGCCCAACAGTGCTTTGTTGGCCCTCCAGATAACGTGCATACCCCTGTTGGACGAGAAGGGCGAGGTAAGAGAAGTCTTGGGTATTACTCATGACTTCACTGAGCACAAGCAAGCGGAAGCCGAATTGCGCAAGCTTTCTATGGCGGTAGAGCAAAGTCCCAACTCCATCATCATAACTAATCTTGATGCGAACATTGAATATGTCAACGATACCTTCCTTAAATTGACCGGCTACAGTCGTGACGAGGTGATCGGCAAAAATCCACATTTTTTGAAATCCGGCAAGACGCCCAAAGCAATCTACGAAGATATGTGGGGACATCTGACCCGTGGCGAAATATGGCGCGGCGAATTGATCAATAGGCGCAAGGATGGCAGCGAATACATTGAGTCAACACAGATATCACCAGTGCGGCAAACGGATGGACAGATAACCCACTATCTGGCTATCAAGGAAAACATCACTGAGGCAAAGAAAGCAGAAGCACTTATTGAAAGGCTTGCCCATTTCGATCAGCTCACCGGGTTGCCCAATCGCAGCCAGCTCAACGATCGTTTCAAATACGCGCGCAGCTTGGCACAACGGAATAATGAGCCGCTGGCAGTGTTGTTCCTTGATCTCGACCATTTCAAGGATGTCAACGATACCTTGGGCCATACCATTGGCGATCAACTCTTGATGGAAGTGGCAAAACGGATCATGGCAAGTTTGCGTGACGAAGACACGGTATCCCGTCAAGGGGGAGATGAGTTCATGCTGATTCTGCATGCTACCGATGCTAATGGTGCGGCCAATGTGGCCACCAAGCTGATCGAGGCGATTTCACGACCCTGTCAGATTGAGCAGTATGAATTGATCATCACCCCTTCAATCGGCATCACCATCTATCCGGAAGACGGCATAGACTTCGAGACGCTGTCGAAGAACGCCGACGTGGCCATGTATCGCGTCAAACAAGGCGGCCGCAACAGCTTCCGTTTTTACACGCCTGAGATGCAGGCTAATTCTGCTCGCATTTTGCAGCTGGCAAATGCGCTGCGTCACGCACTGGAGCGTGATGAGTTGCAGTTGCACTATCAACCCCAATTATCCATTCGAGACGGACGTATCATCGGTGCGGAAGCCTTGCTGCGTTGGCAGCATCCGGAGTTGGGGATGATTTCACCCGCTGAATTTATCCCCATCGCCGAGGATGGCGGTCAAATCATCCAGATCGGCGAATGGGTGTTGCGCACGGCAGCCAAACAAATTAAGGCGTGGATGGATGGTGGGATGCCGCCTATGGTGATGGCAGTGAACCTGTCTGCTGTTCAGTTCCGACAGGCTAATATTGCGAAGTTAATCACGCATATTCTCGATGAAGTGAAACTACCGCATGAATATCTGGAGTTGGAACTGACTGAGGCCGTTGCAATGGGTAATCCGCAGGTGGCAATCGAGGTGATGGATAAATTGCATGAATCCGGCATTCGCATGTCCATCGATGATTTCGGTACTGGCTATTCAAGTTTGAGCTACCTGAAAAAATTCAAGGTTTACAAACTGAAGATAGATCAGTCTTTCGTGCGTAATATCACCGATGATCCAGAAGATAAGGCTATCGTCAGCGCCGTCATCAAAATGGCTAGAAGTCTAGGTATTCAAACTATTGCAGAGGGTGTGGAAACAGCTGAGCAACTGCAAATCCTGCGCTTACAAGGTTGCGATGAGGTTCAAGGCTATTACTTTAGCAAACCCTTAACTGCGGAACTGTTTGAAGCGTTCGTAAAAAATAATTAAGTGGGATTATACAATCCGTTTTACGTTTCTGAGCGGACGTTAGACTAGAAAACTATGATCGTCTGCTTGAGGGCGGCTAGTGAAGTTCACGATTTTTACACACTGACAATAAGTGACTTAGTATCTCCTAAATCGGGACGATTCAGAATAGCAGTTAAAAGGGATTGCATACTTAGTTTAAAGTATGTCATGCAGGGTTAATCTACCACTTTTCCACATGCACATTTAGCAATGTTCTTCCCAGAAAACGTTCACCAATCGTCTGAAAGCGCAACGGTACATCAGTGACATGAAAGTGATATACAGGCTGGGTACGCTTTGTGTTAGCCAGATTTAGATCAGCAAGCAGCGCAGCAGTGCGTTCAGCCATGGCTTCGGCAGAGTCAACCAATATGATGCTTTTCCCGACGACATCCTGTAACAGAGATTTTAAAAGCGGGTAGTGAGTACACCCTAACACCAATGTATCAATATTCTCGGCTAATACGGGTTTGAGATATTCCTGAGCGGTCAGTCTTGTTACGGGATGGTCCAACCAGCCTTCTTCTACCAGCGGTACAAATAACGGGCAGGCTTGTGAAAAAATACGTACATCGGGTTCGTACTGATGTATGGCGCGCGCATAGGCGTTGCTATTGATGGTTGTGGGGGTTCCTATTACGCCTACCTTTCTTGAACGGGTGTCGGCCAGTGCGCCCAGAGCGCCAGCATCAATGACATCCAGCACTGGGACGGGGGATAGGTCCCTGACAACTTGTGCTGCAACCGCTGCCATCGTGTTGCAGGCAATAATCAGGACTTTAACCTGCTTCTGAAGCAAAAACTCAGCAATCTGGGTAGTGAAGTGAGAAATGGTTTCGACTGATTTTACCCCGTAAGGCACGCGTGCTGTGTCACCGAAGTAGATAATGTCTTCGAATGGCAGGCGTTCCATTAAAGCTCGTACTACGGTTAGTCCACCTACGCCGGAATCGAAAACACCGATTGCTTTGCTTGGATCAGGTTGCATAGAAATGTCTGGAGTAATGATTTTTGTGAATGTTGGAGATTATATCAGCACGCTTAGGTATTGCGGCGGCTTTCCTGTCTGGTGTGTTGTTTGACTGGAAAGGCAGGTGTTTTACTCAGGTGCTAACCTGATGTTGTGTTAGCGCCCACTTTACGTGCTCTTGAACGAGTTGCGATGGATAGGCTAATCGGGATTCGAGCGCAGCAATCACCGCACCCGATGTGGGTGCGTTTCCCAATCCGACCGCTATATTACGTAACCAGCGTTCATATCCGATTCGGTGAATGGCACTGCCAGCCATGTTTTTGTGAAACAGTTGTTCTGTCCAGCCGAATGCTTGTATAAGCGTGATATTGTCGAGGCCATGCCGCACATGAAAATCGGATTCACCGGTTGTCTGTGCGAATTTGTTCCAGGGGCAGGTTAGCTGACAGTCATCACAACCGTACACCCGATTGCCGATAAGCGGGCGTAGTTCAATGGGAATGCTGCCGTGTAATTCTATGGTCAGATAGGAAATGCAGCGGCGGGCATCTACTTGATAAGGAGCGACTATAGCCTGTGTAGGACAGATGTCTATGCAGGACTGGCAAGTGCCACAGTGGTCAACAATAGGTGGGTCTACTGGCAAGGGAAGGTCTGTAAATATTTCCCCCAGAAAAAACCATGAGCCGTGGTCGCGCGTTAATAATAGTGTGTGCTTACCACGCCAGCCAATGCCGGATTTTTGCGCGAGTGCTACTTCCATGACGGGGGCGCTGTCTGTAAAGACTCTGAAGTGCGCAGCACCTGTTTCAGCCTGAATTTTTTCAGTTAATTGTTGCAACCGTTTGCGCATAACCTTGTGATAGTCTCGCCCCAGTGCATAACGTGAAATAAAAGCGGCATTTCCATCATGCAGTGTTTCCCAGCTATCACGTGCTGCAGGAGGGCGATAATTCAAGCGGGCAGTGATGATTCGAGAGGTGCCGGGCAGTATTTCAGCAGGTCGGCTGCGCTTGGTACCGTGTTTTGCCATATAATCCATATCACCATGGAAACCTTTGGCCAACCAGTTCATCAGCCCTTTTTCAGCAGCATCCAGATTGACATCGCTGATGCCGATTGTCTGGAATCCTAAAGCCTTGCCCCAGCTTTTGATATCAGCGGCAAGTTGATCGAAGTCCACTTCAGGTTTGGAATTAGGTAAAACAGTATGCATAACCCACATGATAACCATCCGACAGAAAAATTAACATGTTTCCTTGCTGATGAAGAAGCAACCGGACAATTAGGCAGCCAGATTGCACAGATTCTGGTACCGGGACTGGTTATTTATCTATCCGGAAATCTGGGGGCAGGCAAGACTGCATTGGTACGATCAGTGCTGCGCGGGTTAGGTTTTCTTGGCAAAGTGAAAAGTCCGACCTATACTTTGGTTGAACTTTATGCTATTTCTAGGTTAAACTTATATCACTTTGATTTATATCGGTTCGTTGATCCACACGAATGGGCGGATGCAGGGTTCCGTGATTATTTTAATTCGGAGGCGGTCTGCTTAGTGGAATGGCCTGAAAAAGCAGGAGATTTACTGCCTCAGGCAGACCTGACCATCAAGATAGAAATTCAAGAGTCGGGCCGGAATGCCGAAATAGTAGCAGGGACAGAAACTGGAAAAGTATGCTTAAAGCGATTGCGAGAAATTATGTCAGTGTAAAAAGTATTGGGCGCACACTTACATCATGTGGTGTGTTGCTGTTGTTTGCCTTTTTTTCTGCTTCTGTCGCATCTGCCGCAATCACCGTAAGTTCCACACGTGTTTGGCCTGCTGCTGAATATACCCGTCTCACCATTGAATCGACTTCGTCTATCCAACATAAATTATTTACTATCAAAAATCCTGATCGGCTGGTACTTGATCTGGAAGATGTTAATCTGGATGCCGCATTAAAAGATCTGGTTTCCAAGGTGTCAGATACAGACCCATACATTAAACAGGTGCGAGTAGGACGTTTTAAACCTGGTGTAGTACGTTTAGTGCTGGATCTTAAAACGGAAGTAAATCCTTCAGTTTTTGTGCTTAAACCTGTTGGGGAATACCAGCATCGACTGGTGCTGGATATCTACCCAACCAAGCCAGCAGATCCGTTGATGGCACTGATAGAAACCCCAAGTGCCAATACGGCTGCAGCAGGTGGCGCAGTTGAAAATACACCAACAACGGTTGCTAAATTGGACTCTGCGACAGAGTCAGGTGCATCAGGAAATACTGAAAATGGACTTGATGTCAATAATGACAAAACGCCAAAAGCAGATCGCAATGGAAAAAAATCTGGCGCGTTAGACGTGATACGGTTGGTCACTATCGCAATTGACGCAGGACATGGTGGTGAAGATCCGGGCGCTCGCGGAAATAGCGGAAGCAAAGAGAAAGACGTTACGCTGGCTATTGCAAAACGCTTGAAAGCAAAAGTGGATGCAGAGCCAAACATGCGTGGCGTATTGATTCGCGATGGAGATTATTTTATTCCACTACAGGGTAGGGTGCTGAAGGCGCGTAAAGTAAGAGCCGATCTTTTCGTATCCATACATGCAGATGCATTTGTTAAACCGGATGCCAGAGGCTCCTCGGTTTTTGCACTATCTGAAAGTGGCGCAACGAGCACAGCTGCTCGCTGGCTAGCAAAAAAAGAAAATGATGCGGATTTGATCGGCGGGGTAAATATTGACGTAAAAGACCCCTACCTTGCCAGAACACTGTTGGATCTTTCTCAGACTGCCACCAATAACGACAGCCTGAAGTTGGGCAGAGCAGTTCTATCTGAATTGGGTGAAATAAATATGCTCCATAAAGGTTCTGTGGAACAAGCAGGTTTTGCTGTGCTTAAATCACCCGATATCCCCTCCATTCTGGTAGAAACTGCGTTTATCAGCAATCCCGAAGAGGAACGTAAGCTATCCGATAGCGCTTACCAGGATAAAATGGCAAACTCCATTCTTACCGGTATAAAAAATTACTTTGGTAAGAACCCTTCCTTATCAAAATCCAGATTGGCAAGAAATTAATTTAATCTGCCTCGCTTGATTCTTGTTGAAGAGTAGAGGAACCTGAAGAGGTTTTAAGCATGCTAGGCAAAGGTAATAATTGATGAATGATGTAGTTAAACCAATCCGGATTAAAATAGATTCCCGAGAGAAAAATACACAGGTAATTAAACATTGGAAGGAATTTTCCGGGAATTTCCCTGGCTTGGAATATGAGTTTGTGGAAATGGAGTTCGGTGACTATGCCATTGGAAACTCCATCATCATTGAGCGCAAATCCAGTACCGATTTCATGTTAAGCGTGATGGATAAACATGTTCTCAATAATGTAGCATCACTCAAAAAAACCTATGAACATGTTATTTATATTGTGGAAGGGGATATCTATACACCGCGTTTCCACTCTGACCCTATTGCATTGCGCAAGGCAATTGCTTACATGACAATAAAAGAACATGTATCTTTTACCCCCAGCCCAGGTCCGCAGAATACCGCCGAGCTTATTTACCTGATGGCACAACTTTCCAGCTAACCGATATTGATACATGTTTCATGTTTGCAGACATAACCAATAAATACAGGAATAAAACCAGTGCTAGATTCATTTCCACTTTTTCTGTTGCATTTGTGCATTACCGCTTTTTCTCTATGGATAGTCAGTTTTATTTTTCATGGGGTCACTTTTTCCACCAAAACATCGCTGTTTGTTTCGGCGTTGTTGTTGGGATTTGCAAATGCAATTGTCAGGCCGGTTCTCATTTTCATGACGTTGCCATTAACCTTGGTAACGTTTGGTTTTTTTCTGCTGGTGATCAACGCGTTGATGATGTTGCTGGTTGCGGCGATGGTGCCCGGCTTTAAAATAACGGGTTTCTGGACTGCATTTTTTGCCAGCATTTTTGTCGCAATCATCAGTTTCTTTATGGGTATGTTGCTGTTCAGTTCCGGTAGCCATCCCTTGGTAATGCCCACGCATGGTGGCATTTACATATAATTCTGCAATATCAGATAACTGCTTATTTCTCGCAGGTCGCTAATTCTCCCCTAATTCTAGATCGCTATCCTTATTACTACGTGAATATCCGCGTAATTTTAAGGAGCGATTATCATGAAACACATAGTTAAACTTGTAGTTCTTTCTGTTCTGTCTGCCGCAGCCATTGGCACCGCCTTTGCGGCTAAATCCCTTGAAAACGATGCGCTGGCTGTCACAGCAGCAAAAGTCAGTATTACGCAAGCTATTGCAGCCGCAGAGCAGCATGTGGGTGGAAAAGCTTCCCGTGCAGAATATGAGCGTGCCAAAGGGCAGTACGTTTTCGATATTGAAGTGGTAAAAGACAAAAATGTCATGGATGTGGAAGTTGACCCAACGAGTGGCAAAGTGATTGCGGCTGTGGAAGATAAGAACGATCACGATGATCATCACGATCGGGCAGACTAATTCTTACAGAAGTATTTATGCCAGAGCTGCAGCTCTGGCTTTCTAAACTCACAGGAGAGTGTAAATGAGTTCACTTACACGTGAAGATGTAAAGTTGATGCTGAATAAGGTGCCAGAGGTGACGCTTTATTTTTGGTTCATTAAAATCATGGCTACAACAGTTGGTGAAACCGCAGCTGATTTTCTTAATTTCAATTTACATTTTGGACTTACTGGAACGTCAGTTCTCATGGGGGTGTCGCTGGCAGGTTTCCTGTTTATTCAAATGCGATCCCAAAAGTACGTACCGTGGATGTACTGGATGGTCGTCGTACTGATCAGCATAGTGGGAACGCTGATAACTGATAATCTGGTGGATAATTTTGGCGTTTCGCTGGAAACAACGACAATTGTTTTTAGTCTTGCATTGCTGGCGACTTTTATCTTCTGGTATGTGAGCGAGAAAACACTGTCTATCCATACTATTTATTCAACTAAGCGTGAATGGTTTTATTGGGCGACGATCCTGTTCACTTTTGCTCTGGGTACTGCTGCTGGAGATCTTGCTGCAGAAGGACTGAAGCTGGGTTATGCCAACTCAACTTTCATGTTTGGCGCAATGATTGCTTTCGTGACACTCTTTTATTACGCATTCAAGGCAAATGCTGTTTTGGCATTCTGGATTGCTTATATCCTGACACGCCCACTCGGTGCATCATTTGGTGATTACTTGTCGCAACCTGCAGCAAATGGTGGTATTGGATTGGGAACAATTGTTACCAGCATTTTATTCCTTGCCGCTATCCTGGGAATGGTGACTTATTTAAGCTTCAGTAAGAAGGCTGCAGGTAAGGTGTGAAAAAGGCGAATAGATGATGAAACTAATCGAGAGCCTGTAATGGAACACGTGAACCAATCCCTTTTTTTGCTGATCAACGCCGCCCCTGGTGCGTCAGGGTTTATGGTTAATTTAGCTGTTTTTATTGCAGAAAGTCTGATTTGGATTGTTCCTGCCGGGTTGAAAATAGTGTGGTTGCGAAGCGCAAATCTGGCGCGACATGCACTGGTAGCTGCAACGGTGGCAGGCTTGTTCGCACTGTTGGTCAATCAGGTTATCGGATTATACTGGTATCACCCCAGACCTTTTGAGGCTGGGATTGGTCTTACACTTATTCCGCATGTCATGGATAGTTCGTTTCCCAGTGATCATTTGACACTGATTTGGGCGGTTGCTATTAGTCTGTTGCTGAATAAGCAATTCCGGCTTACAGGTTGGGTATTGTTTTTACTGGGTGTGCCCGTGGCCTGGGCGCGCATTTATCTGGGGGTGCATTTCCCGCTTGATATTCTGGGCGCTGTGTTGGTAGCATGGGGTAGTGCCTGGATAGTCAAGCGTAAAGAGCATCGATTGATTCCACCTTTAATGAGTTTGATATTGCCGCTATACCGGATTTTATTTTCCGGTTTTATCCGAAGGGGCTGGGTGAGACAATGAAGTGCACAGTTAGTTGAGAGAGCCAGATGCGTATCCTGCTTGTTGAAGATGATCAAATGATTGGTGAAGCCGTATCCGTTGCTCTTAAAGATGCCGCTTATGCGGTGGACTGGGTAAGAGATGGCGAATCAGCTGAAAGCGTCCTTCGTACAGGGGAGCATCAGGCCGTGCTGCTTGATTTGGGGTTGCCTGAACGGGATGGGTTGGAAGTGTTGCGTCACCTGCGTCTAGCTGGTAATGCGGTTCCGGTGATAGTGATCACGGCACGTGACGGGGTTGAAGACCGCATCAAAGGATTGGATTTTGGCGCAGATGACTATCTGGTAAAACCTTTTGATATTAATGAACTGCTCGCAAGGTTAAGGGCGATAACTCGTCGCCAGGGCGGACAGTCTGCGCCAGTGTTAAGTAATGGTGTTGTAGAACTTGACCCCGCAACACACGAAGCACGTTGTGGTGAAGTGGTGGAGGTGTTAAGTGCGCGGGAGTATTCGCTTCTGCATGCCTTGTTGTTGCGCCCAGGGTCAATTTTTGCAAGAACTGAGCTAGAGGAACGGATATACGGCTGGAATGAAGAGGTAGAAAGTAATGCAGTAGATTTTTTAATTCATGGCGTGCGCAAGAAACTTGGGGCTGATGTTATCAAAAATGTGCGCGGTGCAGGTTGGATGGTGAAAAAAGCCTTATGAAAAGGTCTTTGCAGAGACATCTGTCGCTTATGTTAGGTAGTGCAATCCTGCTGACTGGTTTGATCGCAGCGACTGCTTCTTTTTTTCTTGCCTACTCTGAGGCAAAGGAATTTCAGGATGACATGCTTAGACAGATAGCAATGCTAAATCAGAGTATTACCGCCGATACGCGGTTGCAGAATCAGCAGAAAATTGCCAGTGAAATTCTGCTGAGTGATCCAGAGTCTCGCGTTGTGGTTATCCATATTCCTGGAGATCGTCGTCCCGATTGGCTTGCTGCTAACCTGTCATCGGGATTTCATACCCTGAGCACTACTTCGGAACAGCTTCGTGTGTATGTTCGTGATTCATCCACCGGAAAACGTACCGTTGTCGCACAACCTACCGATGCGCGTAATGAGATCGCGATTGACAGTGCTTTGCGCACGCTGATTCCTTTGTTGTTATTACTTCCGCTACTTGTGTGGCTTGTTGTATGGATTGTGCGAACTGAACTTGCGCCTATAACCCGGCTTTCCAGGAGCCTGGATGAGCAATCGGCAGATCGGCCTCAGCCGATAGATGATAATAGCCTGCCGAGTGAGATCACCCCTTTTGTGCATGCCATTAATCGATTGCTGGACAGGGTAAATAATTTGATGGGAAATCAGAGGCGTTTTATTGCAGATGCAGCACATGAGCTTCGTAGTCCGCTCACTGCATTATCAATTCAGGCGCAGAATTTGGTTAAAACTGGATCGCTGAATGAAATGCGTGAGCGTGTAGCGCCACTTCAGGAGGGTATCGAGCGCGCGCGACAACTGACTGAGCAACTGCTGAACCTGGCCAGAACCCAGGCTGGTATTCCAGGGGAGAACAAGATTAATGTATCGGAAGTTGCCCGTGAACTGATTGTAGAACATTTGCCATTTGCTGAAGCAAAGCATATCGACCTTGGGCTGGAAGAAATGGCGCCATTGTCTATAACCGGTGCGCCGGACGCTCTCCGGTTGATGCTAAAGAATGCTCTGGAAAATGCGCTTAAGTACACGCATGAGGATGGTGAGGTGACACTTCGGTTGTTGTCTGACAATGGATGCCCCGTGATAGAAGTTGTAGATAACGGTCCTGGAATTCCAGTATCAGAGCGCGAACGAGTGTTTGATTCCTTTTACCGAATAACTGGTACATCAGGGGAAGGTAATGGTCTGGGACTTGCGATCGCATGGGAAGCTGCGGTTCGCTTGGGAGGTAACTTGAGTTTACATGAGAGAAAGGGAGGTAACGGCCTTGTATTTCGTTATGCACACCGTTGCGCAAAATGAATGGTTTGTTTCGGAATGAATGCTTAGGACTGCTTTCCCCATTCATGACGCCCAATCCTGAGTAGCTTGTAATTGCGGATCATGATGATGGTTTTTTTGATTACCGGGATATCTATAATCGGAAGGTTAAGTCCAACAGTTAATTTGTAAATGCTGTCAGATGATTCTTGAATTTCCATGAACTGCAGGCCGGTATCCTGATCTCTGTTTTGATAGTAGTGCTGGAGTGTTGTAATGCTCGTGTCCCATATAACTGGACGTTTCTGGAAATTGCTAGTGAAGCGGAGAGATACTTGTGTATCTGGGAGCGTTGAAGTGCAAATGTAATCTGATTTTTGTTCAGCAAGTTCTTGTAAAAATACGATGACTTGCGGATTTATTTCTGGCATGGAGAATTACATATTTACAGATTGAATCAATGCCCATCAGGATGACAGATTCATCCTGATGGGCATTGACCGGTAAAGCAGACCAATGGCCGGTTATACGCAACCGGTTGGTTTTGGCAGACCACCGTATTTGGTGATTGGCTTCATTGGGCCAGTCATCCATACGTTAAAAATAACTTTTTGATCTTCACCTAAAAATTTTGCAAATTTACGAATTGGAGGAACAACGCTTTCTTCTTCGTAAAACTCGCGTGCTTTCAAAATGTGGTTCCATTTGACATCATCAAGCTCATAGCCATCTGCTTCGGCCATAGCGCGGCCAATTTCTGGTGTCCAATCGTTCATATCTTTGAGGTAACCGTCACCGTCGCGATCTGGTAGTTCCATAATCAAACCTTCCTAAATTGTTGTATAAAACGTTTACGCTTCACTATATCCGAGTGAATTACTCGGATATTAAACAATAACTGCGCTTCTGAGTCAAGTTTTGTCGATGGATAATTTTAGGTTGTGCAGGCATGAATCGCTCTGTACAAGGGTGTCTGAAAGGGAAAGAGCAATTTAATTGTTACCTGTTTTGAACTAAATCAGATTCTGTGTTTCCAACAAACGTAAAAATTATTCGTAGTGTTAATTTGTGTTTGTAACTGATTGCTCCAGACGCCGAATATTGTGGGAGTTAAATGTCTCTGAAATTGATTTATGGCGTTGAAATGCTGTAATAATTTTGCGTATTCGCTGAAATATATCTAATATCACCCCCCTGTAGGTTTGTTTGACTGTTTTTAATGGAAATTGAAATGCCCAGTTTTGATAGCGCGCAAGCGCGTAAAAAAAGTATTTTCCCGATTATGACTTCACGATTTCTGGTTTTAAGTTTTGTATGTCTTGCATTAACAGCATGTAGCGGTGAAGAGGCTGATACTCATGCTGGCCAGCCAGTAACAAAAAGAAAACTAGTGTTCAAAGAAATCCTTCGAACATTTGAACCAATGGGGTTAACTGTGCGAGGTCGAGCGGCTTACGATAAACAACAGTTTTTGGAACAGGCTGCTGCATTGGAAGCGCTAACCAATAAACCTTGGCAGTATTTTACGCCTGACAGTAATTATTCTCCAACCAGAGCAAAGCCTGATATTTGGCAAAAGCCTGAAGAGTTTAAGCAGGCGCAGCAGAAATTCATTAAAGCCAGCGAGCAACTCACGCAGTCTGCTAAAGGCGATAATCTGGAAGCTATTCGCAAGTCTTATGATGCTGTCGAAGAGAGCTGTAAATCTTGTCACCATGATTTTAGAGGACCAAAGCGCTAGTTTTAAAGCGTATCCCGGTTTGCTTTTCCATCTTTTAGGTACAGGTGGTAAAGAGGGTGAGAATGGCCGAAGGGGAAATCCCTGTCTGAAACAGGTATAATTTTAAAAAATTACTACTTTGGCCAATCGCCTGTTTATGTCATCCATTCATGTTTTATCCGATCTTCTGATCAATCAGATCGCCGCCGGCGAGGTAGTAGAACGTCCCGCCTCAGCCCTCAAGGAATTGCTGGAAAATAGTCTGGACTCTGGCGCAACAGAGATCGAGGTGCGATTAATGCAGGGCGGTATCAAGCTCTTGCAAGTCGCAGACAACGGTGGCGGTATTGCCCGTGATGAACTTCCTTTGGCGGTTGCGCGACACGCCACCAGTAAAATTAATTCGCTGGAAGATCTTGAACAGGTGGGTAGCCTTGGTTTTCGGGGTGAGGCCTTAGCCAGTATTGCTGCTGTATCACGTTTGACATTGACCAGCCGCCAGGCCAGTGAAAAACATGCCTGGCAAATATTTCTGGAAAGTGGGGCGATGTCAGAGCCTCAACCTGCTGCTCTTGCTGCAGGTACTACGATCGAAGTGAATGATCTGTATTTTAATACCCCTGCCCGGCGCAAATTTCTCAAAACTGAAGCAACAGAGTTTGCTCACTGCGATGAAATGTTTAAACGCATTGCGCTGTCCCGGCCTGAAACAGCCTTTACCTTGATGCATAATGGCAAGGCGCAGCGAGCCTTGCGCAGCGCGCAAGGGAATCCAAGGCAGCGAATTGCAGCCATCCTTGGGGATGAATTTGCACAGGCTTCTGTTGTGGTGGATGAGCAATCCAGTGGTTTGAGATTATGGGGGCTGGCTGGCCTTCCTACTTACTCCAAGGGTACACGCGACGCTCAATATGTCTTTGTAAACGGTAGATTTGTTCGGGATAAACTGATTTCCCATGCATTGCGCGAGTCCTATCAAGATGTACTTCACCATGGACGGCATCCCGCATTTGTGTTGTTTCTTGAATTGGACCCGCAGGGGGTGGATGTAAACGTCCATCCGACCAAAATTGAAGTGCGTTTCCGCGATGGAAGGGCGATTCACCAATTTCTTTATCATGCTTTGAACAAGTCGCTGGCAGGGTCAAAAGCCGGTGAGGTAGCAATGCCTATAAACCATGAAACAGCCGTATCCCGGCCCTATGCGCCACAACCGCCAGTTTTTACACATCAGACACAAATGGGATTAGGGGTTGCCCAGCCCCAGGGCTTTTACCAGACAATGTTTGGTAATAATTCGTCAGTAAAATCTGTTGCGGTTGCCGGTGAGACAATTCAGTATGAACAGGAAATTCCCCCGCTCGGATTTGCGCTGGGACAATTGCATGGTATCTATATTCTGGCGCAAAACGTCAAAGGGCTGATTGTGGTGGATATGCACGCTGCCCATGAACGGGTAGTGTATGAACAGCTTAAAACAGCTTTGGATGCCCATGCAATCGCGGCGCAGCCGTTGCTGATCCCGGTGACATTCAATGCCGATAAACTGGATGTGGTAACCGTTGAAGAGAATGCGGATACGCTAACAGAATTAGGTTTTGATATGGCAGCACTTTCTCCTGTTGCCCTTGCTGTACGCGCAGTACCGGCAATGCTCAAGGATGCAGATGCGGCGCAGCTTGCCCGTGATGTGCTGAAAGATATTCGCGAGTTCGGAGCGAGCCGCGTTTTAACCGAGCGACGAAACGAACTACTTTCTACCATGGCGTGCCATGGATCGGTGCGCGCTAATCGTACATTGACCATTCCGGAAATGAATGCCCTTTTAAGGGAAATGGAAGTCACTGAACGCTCTGGTCAATGTAACCACGGTCGTCCAACCTGGTTCCAATTGACGGTATCCGAGCTTGATAAAATGTTTATGCGTGGACAATGAGTATTAGCCAGCCCCCGGCTATATTTCTGATGGGTCCGACCGCCAGCGGTAAAACCGGTGTTGCCGTTGAGTTGATGCAGCATCTGCCGGTAGAAATTATCAGTGTGGATTCGGCCCTCGTATACCGTCATATGGATATTGGTACAGCCAAGCCAGAAGCGGACATTCTGAAAGTGGCCCCCCATCACCTTATTGACATAATTGACCCGACGCAAAGTTACTCTGCTGCACAGTTTAGAACCGATGCCCTTGCTCTGATGGCGGATATTACCTCACGGGGTAAAATTCCTTTGCTAGTTGGTGGAACCATGCTTTATTTCAAGACGCTACAGCATGGTTTAAGCGATTTGCCAAAGGCGGATTTGCGACTGCGTAACGAGATTGGTGAACGGGCAAGGCAGAACGGTTGGCCTGCATTGCATGCCGAACTGGCCCGTCTCGATCCGGAAACAGCGCAGCGCCTGAACCCAATGGATAGTCAGCGCGTCCAGCGCGCGCTGGAAGTGTGTTATTTGTCCGGAGAACCCATGTCGGTGTTATTTGGCCGACAAAATACCTCATCCTTTCCTTATCAGGTTTTCAATATAGCACTGTTGCCAAATGATCGCTCTCAGTTACATCAACGGATTGAGCAGCGTTTTGATGTGATGCTGTCACAAGGTGTCATTGATGAAGTGCGATGGTTGAGAGAAAATTATAATTTGTCTCTGGCTATTCCCTCTATGCGCTGCGTCGGGTATCGCCAGGTCTGGCAGTATCTGGATGGGGAGTTTGATTATGATACCATGCGCGAAAAGGGCATTATCGCCACACGACAGTTAGCCAAACGTCAGTTAACGTGGTTACGCTCCACTCCTGACCTTCAGTCTTTTGAATGTATGGATGACAAGTTGGCAAGCAACGTAGTGTCTTACTTGAAGCCTTTCTTTTAGGGATTTTGTCTCGACCTGAGGTGTATCGGGTGCCAAAAATTAGTCGTCACTGCTGAATTATCGTCAATCCGCCAGCGCCATGTTGTATTGCCTGTGTGTTTGGGTTTCTTGCTCATATTTATGTTGTAGCTTCATGTTTTTAAATAATTTTTTATTAACTGCTATTTAACTGCAAAATGAACCATTCTACTTCGCGTTAAGAATCAGTAATGGTTAAAAAGGCTTAAAAGTGTCATTTATAGCTGTATTTGGATCTGGCACGATTGGCTGACACAATGTGACGATAATTGTCAATTTAATAATGGTTAATTTGACAGCCAAAAATCATAATCCCTTTAAAATAGCGGTATTGCGGGCTTTATTTGAATTCTGGTACGAAGATTGCTTTTAGTTCATGTATGGCGTGGTAAGAAATCAGCACTAACTTACTGCAAAAATTAATTACTTACAAAAGGAAGATGGAGTTGCAGGCAGCAACTCGCAATATTGAAGGGGAAGCTAACCCATGGTCACACTACGTAACTATGCAAAGTATTTTGCTGCAATCACCGCTATTGTACTCTCAAGCATACCGCAGGCACATTCTGAAACTATCGATGGCACCGCATTTTATCAAGCCAGCGAGCATATCATTACTGACATTATTGCTTCACAGGATGTTTCCGGTTCAAGCATCGAAGTAATTGGTAATCTGGTTCAGAAGATCGATTCCTTTGCTACTGAAAATAAGGTAACCGCTGAAAAAATCGTTCAAGCATCACTAAACGATGAAGCTGTAGCAACGAAAGCGCAGAGCCTTGAATCTCCTCGGGATAAATCCTTTATTATTAGCTCAGAAGCACAAATGTCTTGCCGACTACCAGGTCTGGTCAAGGATGCAACCAACTTTAAACGAGTAACCGATCATGAATGTTTATGTGAGCTTTACAAGCGGTCTCCTGCTGCTGGCAACGCTGGTGCAACTGAAGGTGATTTACATTGGTTCACTCAATGTAAAAAAGCACGGTATAAAGTGAGTTTTTATCAGGCGAGATAACGCTGAGTTGTGAATGGTTTTCCTGAGTTTAAATGAATAAACTCAGGAAAACGCAGGATAAGTCAGCTAAGAATTTTTTTCTGTTACTTCACTTGTTAATGAACCTTTTGCCAGTGTGATTTTGAGTATGTCTCCCAAATTTACTTCAGTACTGCTTCGAACGATATTCCCTGATGCTGTTTGAGTGATACTGTAGCCCCTGTCCAGGACGGATTGCGGATTAAGGTGCAGTAAATTGGCCGTAAGTCGCTGCAAGGTGTGGTTTGTGCTTTCCAGTTGTTGTGTCATGGTTTGCTGCAAACGATGAGTAAGGTTTTTTTGAAACGTCAATTTACTCTCAATATCAGGGCGTTTCGTCAGCAATCGTTGTTCAATCTGTTTTAATTCCCATGATGTATTGTTTAACTGGCGGTTAAATGCATTTTGCAGATATTGTTGCAGATGCTGTAATTGCGTCTGCCGGTTATTCAACCGTTCGCTTGGAGTAACAAGTCGGCGTGAAATATGATCAAGATGCTGCATGCGTACTTCCAGCACTCGTCCCATCATGCGATAAAGGCGCATGTTGGTTGTTTCCAGTTTTTGAAGTAGTTCCAGCCGGTTTGGGGCAACTAATTCAGCAGCAGCAGTTGGGGTAGGTGCGCGCTCATCTGCAACAAAATCTGCGATCGTTATATCGGTTTCATGTCCGACCCCACAAACGATAGGGATAGCCGACTCAAAGATTGCTCTTGCCACAACTTCCTGATTAAATTGCCATAAGTCCTCAATGCTGCCACCACCGCGGCACAGAATCAGTACGTCACATTCATTGCGTTGCGCTGCGATATGAATAGCATCTGCAATACGTTGTGCAGCGCCTTCCCCCTGTACTGGTGTGTGATAGATAACAACGGGTATTCCTGGCATTCTTCTTCGAAGAGTAGTGAGCACGTCACGCAGCGCTGCTGCATCTTTAGAAGTGATAACGCCAATCTGACCGGGGATGGCTGGTAACGGTTTTTTATGCTCCGCATCAAACAATCCTTCTTGCGATAAGCGCGACTTAAGCTTTTCAAATGCTTCGAACAGTGCACCTAGCCCGGATCGGCGCATCGCTTCCGCATTCAGCTGAAAATCGCCGCGAGGCTCATACAGCGTGACCAATGAGCGAATTTCTACCTGCATGCCGTTTTCTGGCGCCCAGTCCATATACTGATTCTTGTGCCGGAACATGACGCACTTTACTTGTGCTTTGTCATCCTTCAGAGAAAAGTACCAGTGGCCTGAAGCGGCCCGAGTCAAATTTGAGATTTCGCCTGCCACCCAGATTAGGGGGATTGCTCTTTCTAAAGCCTGTCTGGCGCTACGGTTAAGCTCACTTACCGTAATTACTTCATTTTCAAGGGCTAAATTAGGCGTTGAATGCATTGCGAAATTCTATCATTAATATCAACTGATGAATAAATATTAGAAAAATTGGTGTTTTTTTGGTGAAATATTTGTAATGAAATATAACCAATTGTTATTTAATGAATAAATATGTGATTAAGATATGAACAAAGTATAAAAATGTCCATTCTGACATTAACTTAGCATATGAATTGATGATTTATTCACAGAGTTATCCACAGATTGTGTGGAGAAGCTATTGAACGCGCTGTGCTGAAAGTACTTTTTCATCCCAACTGGCAAAAGGTAGTTTTGTACTAATGTGACAAAATTGACCCGGCAGTGGGTCTAAATATATGCTGATGATATATTTTATTGACATAATGAATATCCTTGACATATGATGATGTCTTTATTGCTTCAGCATGTTCTGGTTAAGAAGCATTTTAGATGCAGCGTATTGAACTGTTTGGCTGGCTAGTTTGCTGTTTGGTCGGACGGTTTAAGTAGCGATTTTTTTGTAGTGTCAGGTGTTTTGTTTAGTGTAAATCATTATTCATTGCCCTGTGTTGTTTCTGTGTTGAGTATGTTCGGTTAAGTTCCGCTTTGCCCCAGGTGTTCATCCTCCTGGGGCTTTTTTTCGTCCTGAGGCCGGAAGTGGAAATTTTGAACTGTAGTATTCATGCACTTTGCAGTAATATTACGAGAGTTGTTATCCGGACTTGCTGAATTTAGCGCATCAAGCTAAAGTTAGGAAATTTTATCAAGCGTGGCTGCGTCTTCAGGAGGATGTGCGTGAAGGAAATTATTCAAGCTGCTGGTTGGCCAATCTGGCCAATTATTTTTGCATCGCTAATCTCGTTAACGATCATTGTGTTTCGTTTCTTATGGATGCGTCCGAGTCAAGTTGCCCCGGCTACTTTGCTCAATGCTGTGATACAGGAATACAAGCAAAAAAATGTGTCGGTTGAAATGCTGAACCAGTTGGCAAAAGGGCCGTTATTGGGACGTATTTTTGCGGCTGGACTTAGAAACGTGAAAAGTTCACGTGAAGTCATGAAGGAATCCATTGAGGAATCTGGTCGCGCTGCTGCCCATGAATTAGAGCGCTTCTTAACCACACTGGGTACAATTGCATCAATAAGCCCATTGCTGGGTTTGTTTGGTACGGTTGTAGGGATGATCGAGATTTTTGGCTCGCAAACACCCACTGGCAGTTCGCCAGCAATTTTAGCGCATGGTATTTCTGTAGCGCTTTACAATACTGCTTTTGGTCTCATGGTTGCTATCCCGAGCATGATTTTCTATCGGTATTTCCGCTCACAAATTGAGAGTGTCATTGTGGATATGGAACAGCAAGCGATCAAGCTGGTGGAAATTATTCATGGCGAGCGTAAATAGGGTCAGGCGATGAATTTTCAGCGTGGGAAGCAAAGAGAAGAGCCAGAGATTAATCTGATTGCTCTGATAGACGTGTTATTGGTAATTCTGATTTTTTTGATGATTACTACCAGCTATACCAAAATGTCAGAGTTGCAGATTAATTTGCCACAGGCGCAGGCAGACAAATCAGTGGAAAAACCCTCTGTGATCAATGTATCTGTTGATGCTTCCAGTCATTTTGTGGTGAATAGCACACCTGTTGTATTCAGTGGCGTAGAGGCTTTCAGCGTTGAGCTTCGCCGTGCTGCAGGCGATCAAGTCGAGCCGACAGTGGTGATTAATGCAGATGCCAACACGCCGCACCAATCCGTCATTAATATCATGGAAGCTTCGCGCCTTGCGGGGTTTAGTCGTGTTACTTTTGCCACACAGGCAGGTCCTACGAAGTAAGGTCTTCTTATGCGTGAGCAGTTTTGCGTTAATGCAACCTGCTCATTTCAAATTCTGGTAATGAATGGCCTACTCTATTTTTGATCCCTACGGTTCATTTCTTCCGTCGCTTTGGTATCACGGGTTGCGCGAACGGTTGCACGGAAATGCATCCAGCGCAAATGCACGTTGGGGTGGGGTGCGGTTGCCACCGACCACAGGCAAAGTAATCTGGGTGTTGACTGGGAAAAGCAGGGAAAGTGTCAGGTTGGGCGTTGAACTGCTGCGTGCTATCAGGGAAAAACGACTGGATGTTCGGTTGGTTTTAACTTTTGAAGCCGAATTCCCTGAGTTGCTCACGAACCTTGAAAACCTGAAAAAAACAGGCCACGGATATGGACCTTGTGATCATCCTTTTGCGGTTAAACGCATTTTAGGACGGTTTTCTCCCTTTGGTGTGATTTTTGCTGGTATCACTCCCAGAAAAAATTTAATGCAGGCTTTAGAATCATGCACCCACAAACTGGTGGTGGCTGCAGAAGCACCCGCTGAGCCAGTTTCATTTGAGCAGATATTTCCGGCAAGCGAATATCAGTCAAACTCCTGGAAAACACAGCCGCAAGCACCTATTGTTGATTTTCAAGCCTTGATAACTGAGGCGCAGGTTGATCCTAATTTTGTTTCACTGGTCAATGATGGCGCAGATCGCCACCTATGGTGGCTGCATAGTGATGACATTGAATTTGTTACAGCATTTTTCGGCAGGTTTCGTGCGCAGTTTCCTGATGCCATATTGTTTGTGAGTGGTATTGCTGCACAAGCAGAGCAAAATACTGAATCGTCTCAAAGATTGAAAATAAGCCATTGGCAGCGTACAAAAATTGGCAGCGGTACAATGGTGATGGTTGATGAACAGAAATGGTTGCCAGCCATTTCAGCGGCTGTAAGCGCTGTTCATTTGCAGGGAATGGCTTTGTCCGTATTGTGGCAGGCGATGGCAGGAGGGTGCGCTGTGAGTTGCGAGGATAATACTTTTCTTCCCAAGTCTGACATGGCGCAATCTGTTTCGATGATTGCTGAAACAGGAGCTATTTTGCATCGCTGGAAGGAGTATTGTGAAAACCCAATTCTGGCGCGGGGGCGAAGCGATCTTGCCCGAAAATGGTTTTGGCAGGAGCGTCGGCTCGCTGCAGAAGTTAATGAGGCGTTGTTACAGCGCATTTTTGAATGGTGATTGTGGAAAACTGGATACAAAAGCAGTGGTATAAATGGTCGTTTTGGCAGCTGCTGCTCATGCCGTTCAGTCTTGTTTTCTGGCTTTTGTCGGGACTTCGGCGTGTGATGTACCGAGTAAAGTTATTACGTAGCTATCGGGTGCCTGTTCCTGTGATTGTAGTAGGGAACATCAGCGTGGGCGGAACAGGTAAAACACCTTGCGTGTTGTGGTTAGTAAAATACTTGCAGCAGCAGGGATGGCAGCCTGGCATTATTAGCCGAGGTTACGGCGGGCATGTAACCCGGCCGCTGGCGGTGATGCCTCAAGGTAACCCCGTTGAGCTTGGAGATGAGCCGGTTTTACTAGCCAGACGCAGTGGCTGCCCTGTATGGGTGGGCAGAGATCGTGTGGCGGCAGCGCAGGCTTTACTCGAATCTCATCCTGACTGTAATGTGTTGGTGAGTGATGACGGGTTGCAACACTATCGACTTGTGCGAGATGTTGAACTGGCTGTCGTGGATGGCGCGCGACTCTTTGGCAATCGTATGTTGCTGCCTTCTGGCCCTTTACGCGAAAGTGTCAGTCGCTTGAATACAGTCGATGCAGTGGTAGTGAATCAAAGTGAAACTGCAACAGGCCAGATTGCCACGAATGGGCAAGAATTCAGTATGCAACTTCAGGGACAGGTGCTTTATAATTTATCTCATCCTGCCGAGCAAATAGACGTGAAATCCTTGCAGGGTAAACAGTTGCATGCCGTTGCTGGAATTGGCTACCCTGAACGGTTTTTTACCCATTTAAGGCAATTAGGACTGCTTTTTGAAGCACACTCTTTTCCGGATCATTATGTTTATGAGAAGGATGATTTGTGTTTTCAGAATAGTGATGCCATTCTGATGACAGAAAAAGATGCGGTAAAATGTGCCGGGCTGGGGTTGGAAAACGCATGGGTTCTGGCTGTGGATGCAATTATTGATCCCGCCTTGGGTGTTAAAATAATCGAGAAGTTAAGGAAATAATATGGATCCAAAGTTGCTTGAAATTCTGGTTTGCCCGCTTTGCAAAGGCCCGCTTGTTTTTAAAAAAATTGAACAGGAACTCATCTGCAAAGCTGATCGCCTCGCATTTCAAGTCAAGGACGATATTCCGGTCATGCTGGCAGAAGAAGCGCGTAAAATTCCTCCGGAAGAAGAGATTTAAACCTTTTTGCCGGGTAGCTTCCACGTGCTTGCAAATAAGCACTGTTATTAATTCTACATTTCTGTGTCTACATCCATGGTTAACTTCAAAATTGTCATTCCCGCCCGTTTTGCCTCCACGCGCTTGCCGGGTAAACCATTGCTGGATATCGCAGGGAAACCCATGGTGGTTCGCGTGGCCGAACAAGCGGCAAAATCCGGTGCAAGTGAAGTCTGGGTGGCAACTGACCATCAAGGTGTCGCTGATGCCGTTAAGGCCCATGGGTTTAACGTGATGATGACATCCAGTGAACATGCTTCAGGAACAGACCGTTTGGCTGAAGTTGCTCAGCACCTGAATTGGCAGGATGATGAAATTGTCGTTAACGTCCAGGGTGATGAGCCGCTTATTCCGCCTAACTTGATTCAGGAAGTGGCGCAGCATCTTCATGATCATTCGCAGGCTTCAATTTCCACTGCTAGTCATGCGGTACATGATTGGCCAACCTTGTTTAACCCCAATGTAGTGAAGGTCGTCACAGACCGTATGGGGTACGCATTGTATTTTAGCCGTGCTCCGATCCCTTTCGCACGTGACTCCTTTGGTGGAGGCCCCTTTCCTGAGGATATTCCTGCTTTCCGTCATATTGGAATTTACGCATATCGCGCTTCTTTTCTGAAAGTATACAATCAGTTGCAACCTGCAGGTATTGAGGAATTTGAAGCGCTGGAGCAGCTTCGTGCATTATGGCATGGCTATAAAATCAGCGTAGCTACAACTGAACATACTCCAGGCGCAGGCGTAGATACCCAAGAAGATTTGCAGCGTGTTCGTCAAATATTTGAATCGCATTCTGTCTGAGGTTGTTTAAATCGGTTGGAGCGTATTTTGGCTGATTTTTGCTTATATCAGTCAAGGTTTGCGATCAAAATCAAATAAAAGCAATCTAATTTAACCAAAGAGTTGCTTCAATTCGTTAATCCTCTCATTCATTTAGCTGCTATATCTGGTTGAATTGTCGTGTCCAAAATAACTATTTATGGTTGGATAAAAAAAATTAAATGTCCACAATGGGGTATTTAAAATATTCTTACGTAATTCAGACAAACTCGTCTTTATTCTAATAATTCAAATGGAGGAAATTTCACATGCGTTTAATCCTGTTGGGTGGACCGGGTGCAGGTAAGGGAACCCAAGCTAATTACATCAAAGAAAAATATGGTATTCCGCAGATTTCCACTGGTGATATGCTACGTGCTGCCGTAAAAGCAGGCACGCCATTAGGTATTGAAGCCAAGAAAATCATGGATGCAGGTGGTTTGGTTTCTGACGAAATCATTATTGGCCTTGTGAAAGATCGTATCAAGGAAGCGGATTGCGTAAAGGGCTTTTTGTTTGATGGCTTTCCGCGCACGATTCCGCAAGCAGATGCAATGAAAGATGCCGGTGTGGAAATCGATTATGTTGTGGAAATTGATGTGGATGATAATGAGATTATCAAACGTATGAGTGGGCGTCGTGTGCACGTGGCTTCTGGACGTACATACCACGTAGTGTTTAATCCACCCAAAGTTTCCGGCAAAGATGATGCAACGGGTGAAGACCTGATCCAACGCGATGACGATCATGAAGATACCGTTAAAAAGCGTCTGGAAGTTTATCATGCGCAGACTGAGCCTCTGGTTGCTTACTACTCTAAATGGGCTGATTCAGGTGTAAAAAACGCACCTAAATACGTCAAGATTGCAGGTGTGGGATCAGTAGAACAAATTCGTGACAATATTTTTGCTGCTTTAGGCTAAACCAGGGTTTTTGATTATGAGTAATGTGCCTGATTTTACCGATGCAGAAAAATGGGTAGTGGAAAGCGCATTGAAAGAGCGTTATGGCAAACCGGTGGAGGTGCAATTGGCTGACGTAGAGTTACGCCTGTTACCGGATGACAGAGAAATGACCACATGCCCGGCTTTGTTCTGGACAGGAGAAGATGTAGCCTTTGTGTTGAGCAAGGTGGGCGATAATAGTTTTCGTACGCAGTTCTATTATTCCGTGCTTGAACAATTTGGCACGGGACATGATGAGTTCGGGGATCTGCTGGAATGTGTTACCACGGTGCTTCGCGTACAGGCTGATCACGCTTTGCAACGAGCAGGCGCATCAAGCAGCAAGAAATAATCGATTCAAGTTTTTATAACAATAAAAAAATAACAAATTCACGATGTCGCAGTTGGCGCCATGTCGGTGCCTAAGCGATTAGGATTTGCACCAACGATAATGGAGAAGAGAGTTAACATGGCCAAAAAGAATGCCTTTTACGCTCAGTCGGGCGGCGTAACCGCAGTAATCAATGCTTCTGCCTGCGGCGTGATTGAAACTGCCAACAAGCACAAGGATGTAATTGGAAAGGTTTATGCCGGTCGCAACGGTATCATCGGTGCGCTGACAGAAGATTTGATCGATACCAGCAAGGAGTCTGCAGAAGCTATTGCAGCATTGCGCCATACACCTTCTGGCGCCTTTGGTTCCTGTCGTTACAAGCTTAAAAGCCTTGAAGCCAATAAGCGTGAATATGCGCGATTGATAGAAGTGTTCAAGGCGCATAACATTGGTTACTTTTTCTACAATGGTGGTGGCGATTCCGCCGATACCTGTTTCAAAATTTCCCAGTTGTCCGAGACGTTAGGCTACCCGATACAGGCGATTCATGTGCCTAAGACGGTCGACAATGATTTGCCTATTACAGACTGCTGCCCCGGTTTTGGCTCTGTTGCCAAGTATATTGCTGTTTCAACACTGGAAGCCTCTTTTGACGTGAAATCCATGTCAAAAACCTCAACCAAGTTATTCGTCATTGAAGTGATGGGCCGTCATGCAGGCTGGATTGCAGCTGCAGGAGGTTTATTGGTTGATCATGGTATTCCTGTCGTTATTCTGTTTCCGGAAGTGGAATTTGATCAGAAGAAATTTCTGGCCAGAGTAGATGAGAACGTCAAGAAATTTGGCTACTGCACGGTGGTTGTCTCTGAAGGATGTCATTATCCCGATGGTAAGTTCCTGGCTGAACAAGGTACCCGTGATGCCTTTGGACATGCTCAATTGGGTGGCGCTGCCCCAGTAGTGGCTAACATGGTTAAAGAAGCACTGGGCTATAAATTTCATTGGGCGGTGGCAGATTATCTGCAGCGTGCAGCACGCCACGTGGCTTCCAAAACTGACGTAAAACAGGCTTACCAGCTGGGTAAAGCAGCAGTTGAATTGGCTGTAAAAGGTTACAACTCAGTTATGCCAACCATTGACCGCATTTCTGATGAGCCATACAAGTACAAGATTGGTGTGGCTGATCTGAAAGATGTGGCCAATGTGGAAAAATTCATGCCCAAGGACTTTATCAGCAAAGATGGTTTTGGCATTACAGCCAAATGCAAGCGTTATCTGTTGCCGTTGATTCAGGGCGAAGATTATCCTCCGTATGAAAATGGATTGCCTAAGTACGTTACGTTGAAAAACATAGCGGTACCAAAGAAGCTGAAAGGCGAATTCAAAATTTAAAGGGGAAGCGTGCAAGGTGCAGGGATTCAGTATGTTTGAATAGTCAAAATGAGCTGCTTCTCTGTACCTTTTGCGTTTTAACCGATTCACCTGGAAGCGCTTTCCAGGAGCAAGGCACAAAATACATGACATTAGACAGGGCGCGCCAGTTACTCAAAGTTCAAGCCGATTTCGGTGGCTTTTACAATGGCAATTCTGCCAAGTTAATCCTGTCTGAAGTACAGAAAGAACATGGTCAGGCAGCAGTAGATCAAATGATTCGCGAACTCAATTTAGGCGAGATTTTCGGTTTTGAAACGGGAACGCGCTTTGAAGGAGGTCTAGCCATAAAAACAAAAGACTATTGATCAGTTTTAATCATCACGCTTTACATAATAACGAGAAATAAACACCAAAGAAGCTGCTGCATAGGCCGTTATCAATCGGCCTGACAAATTAGATATCTAACAAAGGAGGATATTCATGTCTCAAGGTCTGATCTTGGCGCTAGCCTGTGCATCACTAGCGATTGTATACGGGGTGGTTTCTATTGGTTGGGTGCTTGCCAAGCCTACTGGGAATGATCGCATGCGAGAAATTGCCACTGCGATTCAGGAAGGCGCTTCTGCGTATCTTAAACGACAGTACACCACTATCAGTTATGTAGGTTCAGTTTTGTATGTGCTTATTTGGTGGCAATTGGATCATTTTTCCGGTTCGGCTCTTACAGCAAATGGCTTTGCACTTGGAGCTATTTTGTCAGGTGCAGCTGGTTTTATTGGCATGAATATTTCAGTGCGGGCCAATGTGCGCACCACAGAAGCAGCACGCAGTGGCTTGAATGCAGCGCTTCAAGTGGCATTCCGAAGTGGTGCTATTACCGGTATGCTGGTAGTGGGGCTAGGGTTGCTGGGTGTGGCCGGATACTATGCATTGCTTGTTTCGATCACACCAGCTGGTCAGGAAGTCAATCTCACTCCTCTGATTGGGTTGGGTTTTGGTGGCTCGCTAATCTCTATCTTCGCGCGGTTGGGTGGCGGTATCTTTACCAAGGGTGCAGACGTAGGTGCTGATCTGGTAGGTAAGGTTGAAGCCGGCATTCCTGAAGATGATCCTCGTAATCCAGCGGTTATTGCTGATAACGTGGGTGATAACGTGGGTGACTGTGCAGGTATGGCCGCCGATTTGTTTGAAACCTATGCAGTAACTATCATCGCCACTATGCTGCTCGGCGGACTGATGTTGAAAGGCATGGGCGAAAAAGCCATGATCTACCCGTTGGTGCTGGGTGGTGTGTCTATTATTGCTTCCATCATTGGTACTTATTTTGTCAAAGCCCGTGAAGGCGGCAAAATCATGAATGCGCTGTATCGTGGATTAATGGTTTCAGCCGCGCTAGCAGCTGTGTCATTCTATTTTGTCACTAATTGGATTATGGGCGACAGCATAATGCTGGAGGGAAATACCCTGCCGACGATCAATCTGTTTTATGCGTCCCTGATTGGTCTTGCCTTGACAGCAGCAATGGTAGTGATTACTGAATACTACACAGCTACTGAATACGCGCCAGTGAAGCATATTGCGCAAGCATCTACAACCGGTCACGGTACCAATGTGATTGCCGGTTTGGGTGTTTCCATGCGTTCCACAGCGGCACCTGTAGCGGCAGTGTGTTTAAGTATTCTGGCGGCACATGCTTTGGCTGGTTTGTATGGTATCGCCATTGCTGCTACGGCGATGCTGTCCATGACCGGTATCATCGTCGCCTTGGATGCATACGGCCCAGTAACAGATAATGCGGGTGGTATTGCTGAAATGGCTGATTTGCCGGAGTCTGTGCGCAATGTGACTGATCCGCTGGATGCTGTAGGCAACACCACCAAGGCTGTGACTAAAGGTTACGCTATCGGTTCAGCTGGCCTTGCTGCACTGGTGTTGTTCGCTGACTTTACGCATACGCTTGAAGCTCATAAACATGTTGCCACCATGTTTGATCTTTCCAATCATATGGTTATTATCGGCCTCTTTATCGGTGGCTTGGTCCCGTATTTGTTTGGTGCCATGGGTATGGAAGCAGTGGGCCGTGCAGCAGGGTCTGTGGTGGTGGAAGTGCGTCGTCAGTTCAAAGAAATCCCGGGGATTATGGAAGGTACAGCCAAGCCGGATTACTCTAAGGCAGTGGACATGCTGACCAAAGCCGCGATCAAGGAAATGATGATCCCATCACTCTTGCCGATTCTGGTGCCGCTACTAGTAGGGCTTATCCTAGGGCCTCAGGCATTGGGTGGCGTATTGATGGGTGCCATTATCACCGGTATTTTTGTGGCAATTTCCATGACCACCGGTGGTGGTGCGTGGGATAATGCCAAAAAATACATTGAAGATAATCATTTTGGCGGTAAAGGAAGCGAAGCCCATAAAGCTGCTGTTACCGGCGATACTGTGGGTGATCCATACAAGGATACAGCGGGCCCGGCCATTAACCCGTTAATTAAAATTATCAATATTGTGGCGTTGTTGATGGTGCCGCTGTTGTAAGCTTTAAGTTACAGAGGGTGAAAACGAAACAGGCACCTTAGGGTGCCTGTTTTACGTTGGGTTGATTTTCATGTGAGGTACTTTTTCTGATTTTTATTTAATGTGGAGTAACATGTTGCGCATTGCTTCAGGCATAAAGGGGTAATTGATGAGAACTGATTTTTGACTTTAAGCACTGAATATAAACCGATGTCTACTCTAAAGTATCTTGCCGGCTATCCGGAAGCTGTTAAAGTCCAAGTGCAGCAACTCCTCCAACAGGATCGGTTGGGGAATATTCTGCTGAAAAAATACCCCGTCATGCACGATGTTCGTACTGATAAAGCCTTGTACGATTATGTTTCTGAGCTGAAAAACCGTTTTATGCGCAACGGTGCGCCAATCAATAAAGTTGTATTTGATAACCGGATTGAGGTTGACAAACACGCGCTTGGTTTACACACGACAACCTCTCGTGTGCAGGGCAATAAACTCAAAACTAATCGGGAAATTCGTATTGCCACTTTATTCAAGGCAGTACCCCTTGAGTTTCTTCGCATGATCACTGTGCATGAACTTGCGCATCTGAAGGAAAAAGATCATGACAAGGCTTTTTATCAGCTGTGTACTCACATGGAGCCTGAATATCATCAATTTGAATTTGATCTGCGTTTGTATCTGACGCATGTTGATCTTTGCGGTGAGCTTGCTTGGCCGATATAGATAGTTGATGTTGCATTGCTCTTAACCAGTTGTCTTGCTGAGGGTGTGTTATAACCTAATGTGTGCATTCTCATTATTTGGCGTAGTGTATATAAATAGATTCGAGCCAGTCTAATGGCATTTTGAGTAAAATGACACTTCGAAAAAAATTGATTTGCTGTGATGTCATTGAAGGTTCGTCAATTTAAGGTGGCGGTTATTTTTAATCTGGAATTGTCAGTAAAATTGGTCAGGAAATCGTAATGAGCATAATTGAAGGTGCTATGCGCCAATCGCAAGTCGCTCAACATAGCAAAACCCGGTGGTTCGAAGCTGAGCCGGTAATTAACGGGCAGGTTGGGAAGCCAGTTTGGCATAAATTGTTAGCCGTTGGAGCGGTGGGTTTTGTTTTAGGTGCAGTCACAATGAAAGTGGTGCTTGAGCCTGCCAAAGCTGTACCTCTCAATGATCAGCAAGCGAAGATGGTTGCTGCGCCAGCAAGTGTTGTTACGCCTGTACCTGCTACATCATCACAGACTGTTGCGATTAAATCAGAGAAAGCAGACAGTGACCGGAAAGAAGTGCTGGCAGCAGTGGATGGGTGGGTCAAGGCATGGTCAGGCAAAAATGTGGAAAATTATGTATCGGCTTATGCCCCAAATTTTCAGCCGTCTCAAAATGTTTCCCATGCTGAGTGGGTTAATCAACGCCGTAATCGTATCGCTAAGTACGGTAAGGTTGAAATAAAACTGTCTGACATTACTGCTATTACAAAGGGAGATTCTGCCATTGTAGAGTTGGTGCAGTATTTTAAGAATGATACATTTGTAGAAAGCGGTTTACACAAACACCTAGAATATCAGCGTATTGATGATCAGTGGAAGATTGTAAGAGAATCAAGTTATAAGAGTTGAATTGCGCTGGTCAGGTTTGCCCTAAACAGCATTACTTTGCGAACTAAATGGCGTTATTTGTTTCATCCTCGATCACTTTTAAAAATGCATCACCATAGCGAGTGAGTTTGGCTTGGCCGATACCGCTGATTTTTCCTAATTCAGTGAGATTTTCAGGGCGTCGATTCAGTATTTCCAATAGTGTGCTATCGTGAAAAATCACGTAAGGCGGCACGCCCTGTTCACGGGCCAGCTCCAATCGTCGTTCTTTGAGGGCAAGCCATAAGGGGTTTTCGTTGGCGCTGGCTAAAGCTTCGCGGGCTTGAGATCCCCGTTCGGCACGGCTGGATTTACGTTTGGCGGGTTCTGGGTCACGCCTTAGCCATATTTCCTGCTTTCCCTTGAGTACCGGGCGTGCGGTTTCTGTCAGGCGCAGCCCGCCAAATGCTTCCATATCCACTTCCAGCAAACCACCTGCAACAAGCTGGCGGTAAACGCTGCTCCATTGCGACTGGCTAAGGTCTTGGCCAATGCCGAAAGTACTCAGCTGCTGATGTTGAAATCTTTCTACCTGTTGTGTGGTTTTGCCAAGTAGTACATCAATCAGATATCCGACGCCAAAACGCTGACCTGTCCGATATACACAGGACAGGGCCATTTGTGCTGCCTGGGTGGCATCCCATGTGTCGACGGGTTCCAGGCAATTATCACACTGGTCGCAGTTGCCGGGGTGTTCTTCTCCGAAGTAACGCAAGATGGTCTGGTGACGGCAAGCAGTGGCTTCACAGTATCCTAGCAGAGCATCCAGTTTCTGGCGTTCCAACCGCTTTCGTTCTTCTGGTGCATCGCCTGAGTCCAGCAGGCGGCGCATAGAAACTACATCACCCAGCCCGAAAGCCATCCAGGCATCTGCCGGCAGCCCGTCACGGCCTGCACGGCCAGTTTCCTGATAATACCCTTCCATGCTTTTTGGCAAGTCGAGATGGGCCACAAAACGCACATTGGGTTTGTCTATGCCCATACCGAATGCGACTGTGGCGACCATGATGACGCCTTCTTCCCGCAGAAACCTGCGCTGATTGGTATTGCGTGTGGCTGGGTCAAGACCGGCGTGGTAGGGGAGGGCATCCCACCCTTGGTCCTTTAGCCAAGCGGCAGTTTCTTCTACTTTTTTTCGTGACAGGCAATAGATGATGCCTGCGTCATTGGCGTGCTCAGTTTCCAGAAAAACTTGCAGCTGCTTGCGGGCATTATCTTTTTGCGTAACGCGATAACGGATGTTTGGACGGTCAAAGCTGGATACGAACTGACGGGCTTGTTCCAACGCCAGTCGCTCAACAATATCTCGCCGGGTGGGCGCATCGGCAGTTGCAGTTAATGCGATGCGGGGAACTGATGGAAAGCGTTCATGCAAAATGGACAATGCGCGATATTCACGGCGGAAATCATGGCCCCATTCAGATACGCAATGAGCTTCATCAATAGCAAAGAGCGCTAAACCCGGGCCGGAGGCTACTTGCTCTAGTGTGTCCAGAAAGTTAGGCATCGTGAGCCGTTCCGGAGCGACATAAAGGATATTCAATTCACCACGCACCAGTTGGGTAAAAACTTCCCTAGCAGCATCGAACTCCAGACTGGAGTTAAGGAAAGCAGCCTTTACGCCAAGCTGTTTCAGTGCATCTACCTGATCTTGCATAAGCGCTATCAATGGTGAAACGACAATGCCGACGCCTGGCCGCAATAGTGAGGGGATTTGGTAGCATAGTGATTTCCCTCCGCCTGTCGGCATCAGTACCAACGCGTCGCCGCCTGATACAACATGTTCTACAATCGCCTGCTGTTCTCCGCGAAAGGTGGAGTAGCCGAATGTAGCGTGGAGTATTTGTTGTGCGGAAGTTAAGGGGGAAGGCATAGGTCGTTGAGCGAATAAAGACATATTTTACCTGATTACCGGCCGATTGAATCAACCTGATTTTTTTGTTGTTCAATAAGGATTTTTGCATCTGTCAGTTGTATCGACAAGCAAGGTCAACATGGGATAGTATGGTTAGTAACAGATAGATTTGTATGCGTTTTCCGGGATGTATTTGTTAATTGCTTTTAGATAGCTTCGTCTGGATTGGTTTTTGCTATATCCAGTCTTCAATGCTTAAGGAGGTGACAATGATAATCCGCGATATTCTGGCAATTAAGGGGGGAGAGACATTTAGTATCAGTCCGGAAATCCCTGTGACGGAAGCAATACACCAGATGGTAGATCGGAACATCGGCTCATTGGTAGTGCTGGACAGTAATGGCAAAATGATTGGTATAGTAACCGAGCGCGATATATTACGTGCTTCTTATAAATATGCCTGTGACCTTGGTAAGTTTAAAGTTCAGGATTTGATGACCAAAGAACTCATTATTGCGGGTCCCGAAGATACTGTAGATTACGTACGCGGAATCATGACGGAAAATCATATACGGCATTTACCGGTTATTGATGGTGAGAATTTGTTGGGGGTCATTACTTTTCATGATGTAGCCAAAGCCTGTTTGACCGAAGCAAATTTTGAAAACCAGTTGCTTAAACGCTACATTAAACATTGGCCTGAACCTGAATAAAAACAGTACCTGTACGTTTTGCTGAGTTTCAGAATAAGTCTGAGCCAAGCAGGAAAATTTTTAAAAGGATTATAAAGTGGCGCGTCGTTTCAAATTCTGGTCTGTTGCTATCCTCACAATGTTATTGTTAATCGCCTGTACTCGTACAGTGCAGATTAAAACAATTATTGATAATCCACGAGAGTATGCTGATAAAAAAGTAGCGATTGAAGGGGAGGTAACCGGTGCCTTTTCTTTGTTTATTGTGAAATATTTCCTGGTGAATGATGGAACAGGTGAAATAGGCGTTGTGAGCGAGAAGGCTTTACCAAATAAAGGTCAGAAGATCAGGGTGATCGGCACTATTAAAGAAGCTTTTTCACTCGGTGACCAGACAATGACAATATTAATCGAAGAAAAGCCCGAGCAAAATAAGGACAATGCTCAATAATCAGAATATGGTTAAGCATTGTTTGATATTGTAATTTTCAATATCTATGATGCTTTGTGCTTCAAAGCGTTTACTCTCATTGTATTTTCAATTTCATACCACTTTGCATCAGTTTTTTCTCAATCACTTTGTGCCGGATTTTTATAGATAAAACTGCGTCTAAAATTGACTGGCTCGAAGTAAAATTTTAGTTTCATCTTTACATTTCAAAGATATAGTCTATTGCTCAAAGAGAGGTATGTGTTGAGTCTTCCTCAAATTGGCACAATAAAATAGCAGCCTATTGTTTGTTAACGTATTGATTATACATCCGTATATAAAGAAATCGCAGTGCGACTTCATATGATCAACATGTTGGTCTGCTACATTATTATTCGTAAAATTAAATGTTTGTATTTTTTTGCCGATAACGATCTAAGGAAGTTTTTTCCATGAAGGCGGTTGGTTACTGCCGTCGAGCAAAATGAATAAAGGTACTCATGTTCAGTTTTAAAAAACTGCTTAAAAAAGGCCCGGATCATCCGATGGGTAATATTCAGGACGCAAAAAAATTGCTTCTGGATTTGCCGTTGGGAAGCTCACTTAAAGCTTTGGAAGAAGTGTCATTCTGGCTAGATTCAGTTCGTAATACGGATGGCTATAATCCTGTAGAACAGTTTGAAATTCTGAAATTGCTGGATGAAACAGCGCAGCCGTTGCAATTAGAGTTGAGCCAGCAGTATCTAGATTTGTCGCGCATGCAGAAAACGCAAGAAAACCGTTTGTGGATGGCACTATTTGAGTTCTGGAAACATCTCGCTGCCGCTTACGAGCACTGTATTTCTCTATATGAGGGTAATGGTGAAGATGCATTGTTGATCGAAAAACATCTGCCCTTGATGGTTATTCGAACCATGAGAGCCTATGCAGAACAGAATAAGTTACTTTATATTCGCTACAGGCCGATTGATGAAAAAATTTGGGCTGGTTTGTCAAAATTGTATTTTTTTGCTGAGTCTAATGCGTTATTTCATGGTTTATTGGTCCCTTATCAGCATGAGTCGGGACCTACTACAGCGTTTAAAGAATTGTTGCGCGCAGTTATGCTGAGCGTTTCTACACCAGATAAATTACTGCCTGTTCAAATACATCTTGCAGATAAGGTAATTATGAATTTAATCAATTCATTTTCCATGTCTGGACAACCTGAAGTCAATAGTATGTTTTATATGGATATTTCTGCGCATACAGCTCCGGCGCGGTTAATAAAAGGCACGCCTATACATGCAGTGATGCTATTCTTTAGTTCTAATGAAGCTGCGCAAAATATGAAAATTTTTGTGGATCAGATAGATGCGGGCGTCATTCCACAGTCACTTGATTTTGCATCCGAGTTCAAAAAAGATGATTTGCAGGAAGTGTTTCATATATTGGAGCAATGCTGGTCCCCAACGCCGCCGCAACGTAAAACAGCACGTAGCAAAGTGGTCACCCGTTTGAATGTTGTACATGGGTTTAAGGAGATTCGCAGAAAAATTGCGATATCAACTCAAGGTACGACAAAGCGAATTGATGATGATAAAGACGTGTTGTATCAGGAAAGGGTAGATTTAAAACTCTATGGCTTTGTTACAGATAAAACCAAACAAATGAGAATTGCGGCAACCGCACTGGAAAATGCCACTGTAAAAGAAGAAGGTAATACTGAAAGTTGGGTGACCGTCAACATTAGCGAATGTGGCTTTGGTGCTGTGATACCCTCTATCGGAGAGGATTGGGTGAAAATCGGGCTGTTAATTGCGCTTAAACCTGAAGATGGGAAGGAATGGGTGGTTGGTACGGTGCGTCGGCTGAGTCGCGACAGTGATCATAAAATCCATGTGGGTATACAGGTTTTGGGACATAATCCTGCTTCTATACGTATGCAACCGTCCATTAATAATGTTTCTGTATGGGAGAAAGTGACCGATGTGGTTGTCAGTACCCACATCGATGCGATTTTCATGGGCGCAAATAATAAATGTGTTGATGAAAGCACCTTGCTGATGGAGCCACAGAGTTTCGTGGGTGAAAATTGCTTCGAAATGATCAATCAGGAAGAAACATGCCGTATTGCCCTCAATAAGTTACTTGAAGAAGGCCAGGATTACCAGCGAATCAGTTATAGAGAAATAGCTTCGTAAAGTAAGAGTGATTTGCTAATTAGGGGTAATTTAATGGCATCGTCGAAATTTCGATGTTCTTGTTGAAATTACATTAATTTATGTTAATGTAATGTTAGGCTGAAAGTGGAATTTCTTTTATAATCCATGTTTTCACACGTTTTTTATCAAGATGCGCTTAATTCATGCAATGTTTTTGTTATGGCATGATTTTTGCGTTAGTAATTGCATCTTGATAATTAGGTGATCACGCAAAAACCGTGAGAATCTGGAGTTATATTGAATGTTTGATTTTTTACCTTTCGGCCGGAATAAGACGACAGACCCCCTTTCTAGCCTGAAAGCACTCACCAATTGGATTAACAACGAATTGCCGATGGGTGATATGTATACTGCGCACGAGAAAATCACCCAGTGCATCGTTGAGCTAAATAATAAAACTGATCCGTTTTCAAAAGATCGTCTGCAAATGCTGATGCAGCTCGATGAGCAAGGTGTAGAGCTACAAGAATCACTGTGCCAGCAATATTTGCAAAATCCGCGCATGTCCCGAGTGATAGAAAGTCGTCTGTGGAATTCAATTCACGCTTACTATTGGGAAACTACACGCGGTTACCACGCATTCATAATGGATTATGTCGGTAATCCATCCGGCAGCAAGATCAAGTCATTGCTTCCTAAAATTACTGCCAGAGCAATTAACTATTTTGGCATGACTTTTAAGTGGAACTATTTCCGTTATGAACAGCTTGAGCCCAAGATGTGGAAGCGGTTACATAACCTGTATCATTTTGCTGAATATGAAGAGTTTGATCACGAACCAATCAAGCTATATGACGTCACCGGAAAAAGTGCAACTTGCACGGATCTGTATGTGCAGGCACTGATGCTGAACAATCTGAATACCGGAAGTTTGTTTCCAAAGCAGATTGATATGGTGAGTATGTGGCTGGAAGAATGGTCCTCCAGCATGACACTGAAAAAAGTCTACGATCCTGCCCAGCATGTTTTTTGTGTAGACCTGAGTACAGACAGGGGTGGGAAAAGGATACGCAAAATGCAGAATAACGATATGCAGCGTTATTGGGGAACGCATGATTTGGTTTGCAGGATTGAGCGTGTCAAAACGAAGCTTCTTAAAGGAGATGCGCCAGCCAGACTAGGATTGGGAGAGGCTTGCAGATTGCCTGGTTGCCTTGAATTCCTGGATGACTTGATGCGGCATTGGGCACCCACAGTAACCCGAGTTAATCGACTGCATGCACGTACTACAGTCGTTAAAATGATAGAAGTCGTACATGAAGTTGAAGATATCTTTGGTCAGGTAAGAGTGGATAACGAACTTGCATTGCTGAGTAAGAAACCGACTGATACAGATATTGACAAGGGCGCGCTTAGCTACGATGAAATGGTAGACGTTCGGCTTTACGGTTTTGTGACTAAACGCACCCAAGCCAAATTGGGTGCCGCCGGAAGCCCATTAGACCAGCAGCAAGTGGCACATCACGAGCGATGGGTAATGGAAAATGAGAGCGAGGGTGGCTATGGGGCTACCTTAAACGTAATGGGGAATGACTGGATCCGCCTGGATAAGCTGGTTGGATTAAAACCAGAGCGTTCAGGACAATGGCAAATCGGCGTGGTAAGACGCTTGTCAAAACCAGCTGCTGGCCAATTGTATGTTGGTATAGAAGTGCTGGTAAAGCTTCCAATCGTCGTCACGTTGCATGCGAAACAGCTTTATTCAACGGGTTATGCGGTGGATGGTGTTGATGCTGCGGATATGTTGCTACCTATTGCGGGTGTTTACGTGCCAAAAGACGATGAAAATCATTTTCCGAATAGTTTGGTTGTAGACCCTTCTGAATATGCACCTGATAGAGTGCTTGAGTTAGCAGCAGGTAAAAAACGCTACATGATCCGGTTAACTGATGTACTTGAAAAAGGTGATGACTGGTTGCGTGTGGCATTTGTTATAGTAGTCAAAGCGAAAACCAGCTGAATTTGAACAGGTTTTACTTTGATATGTTGAGGCAGAACCCGCTTGAATGCTGGTTTTACCCTAACACGCTAATGAGCCAGTCATTGATATCGCTGACTTCTTCCTGACATAAACTATGTGCCATTGCATATTCATGCCACTCAACATTGTAGTGATTTTCCAATAGTAAGTTTTTTGATGCCACTGCCTTCGTGATAGGAATGACAGTGTCCGCACTTCCGTGTGCCATGAAAATAGGCAAATGCCCATTAGTGCGGCTAGCCTCATTTGCAAAAGTCGATTGTAACGGAATGTAAGTAGATAAAGCGAGGATGCCTGCCAATCTGTCTGCATATCGCAAGCCAGTGTGAAGAGCAATGGCCCCCCCTTGGGAAAACCCCGCCAGTATGATGCGTTCACTGAATATTCCCCGATCTGTTTCGCGCTGAATCAATTTTTCTATGGCTTTTTGGGTTTGCCGAATACCTGCTTCATCTTCACTTGTTGTCAGGTCTGGATGAAAAATGTCGTACCATGCTGGCATGACGTAACCGTTATTAATCGTAACGGCCATGCTGGGTGCATGGGGTAAAATAAACCGGACTGAAAGATCATCCGGAAGCGATAACTCACCGACAATAGATTCAAAATCATGACCATCTGCCCCCAGGCCATGCAGCCATATAATACTGGCTGAAGGCGAGAGACCGGTTGTAATCTCCAAATGAGGGAGAACTTCAGTGGTCATTAATGTTTCGCAATGACGTCAAAACTGGTGCGAACAAAATCATCATTTTGTTCAAGTATATTTTGAATTCGGATCACATAGGATTTGCCTTGTGCTTTCAATTGCAAAGCTTGGCCTTTAATATAGGCACTTGCATCAATAATGATGCTGCGCTGCAATTCTGCTGCTGTAGATTCTGGCAGGTATATCGCATCCATAGAGGGGTTGTGCGACTTTTTACTTTCAGTATCAAGCAGTTCAACTGCAATGGGTGTTTGGGTCAGTGTCTGGATACCCACATGGGTTTTACTTGAAGTATCTTTGTTTATTCTTCGTACAATGCCAACCGCAAAGTGCTTCTTATTGTCGGGTTTCAAGCCGATTAACATACCTACTTTAAGTCGGCTTTTACCATTTGAATTGAAAACCGCACCATATCCGCTGGCGCTTTCATCTTCAACCATCCATTGATCGGAAACGTGTTCAAATAATTCCGGTTCGCCCATCATAGTGGTTTCGTCACTGGTTAGACCGGGTTCAGTTGAGTCATTTAACTGGTAATCAATAATAAATTGCTCAACCAAGTCCGGCTCTGCAGGTGGCAGTATAACTTTTGATTTTGACTTCGCACCAGGCTTTATTTGTTCCAAAATTTCTCTCAGGCCTTGCGCTACTTGCAGGATTTCTTTGTTTTTCTGGCGTTCATGTTTGCGGGTGGTGTTTTTTCCTGACCAGCGATCGGATAACAGTTCGATTAATTCCAGGCAGGTTGGCAATCGACACTCTTCACTCAGTTGAAGGTGAATTGGCAACTCTCCAGCTTTAATATGTTCTATTGTTTTAGAAATAGTCACTTGGAGCAAACCTACACCCCAATAGCGGTATTTATCGCCAATCATGTTGCGCCGCAGTTTTTTGGCTGGTTTATTATCACCAAGGTTGACTGCGTAAATTTGTCTGTGGGGGCGGAAACTATCTTCAATAGTGATGCTGCTGGCCCAGGTGTCCAGCCAGTGATCTACCATGTTGATTTGGTTGGGCAGTAAGCTTTCTGGATTGGCGAGTTGCAAAAGGAGTGCTTGCATATACTCGGCTGTACAGGTGGTATCTTTGGTAAAGTGAGGGTATAGACGCAAAGGGGTTTGGGCGAATTTTTCTCGTTCTGCAAATAAATACAACCGGTGCAGGTTTCTCCATACATGGGCATCAACTTGCATATAGCGAATGTAACTCCATTTCGCTTGCATGGCATAACATCTGATTGCACGGGTGGTTAGCAGAGGCAGGTTTTTCCAGATTTTTTTGTTGGAGGGGTTGTTGGCAAATTCCCGTACACATAGCTGATAGCTTTCAGCCATTTCCTCCCAAAATGAGAGGATTGTAGGGAGGTAAAGCCGCTCTGTCGCATCTTGCTTGTTAAAGTTGGAGAGGTATTCCCGGCAGAGTAGATCTTGTAATTTGCTGGCTTTTTCATCCAGATACATCAGTACCTGAATGCGCTCAAGCAGGGGTGTTTTTTCGTTGCTATTGATGGTTCCCAGTACTTTGATGATTTCATCTTGTGCTTCTTGCACATCACTATCAGGGAGTTCTTGTACCCAGATCGTTGCTGATTTCAGATTTTCGAGCTGAGCGTCAGATTTTTTACGTAACAGTGCGCTAATAAATCCCTTGAAATCAAACATTGTATTTGTATCCTGCTGAAGCGGTCATTCCATCCCTATCTGTTAGTGATGCGTAAAAATACTCACTGAGGCATATTAAACTAATTTCACTTGAATTTATATGGGATTTCTGCACGATGTGTATTATTTGTCATATGATAATTGGAAAATACCTTAAAGTCTGATTGGATTTTAAGGTTAAGTTGTTTTTCGTGTTATTGATGGCATTAACTTTTCTCACGAATCGCGGATTTTGGACGGAATGTCTTGACGATTTCATCATGAGTTTCAATGTATGGCCCGCCTATCAGGTCTATGCAGTAAGGTACTGCAGCGAATACGCCATCCAGCGTTTCTTTAATGGCTTTAGGCTGGCCCGGAAGATTGATAATCAGGGATTGTTTTCGAATAACCGCAACCTGGCGTGAAAGAATCGCAGTAGGCACATATTTTAAACTGACCGCACGCATCTGCTCACCAAACCCATCTAATACTCTATCGGCTATGGCGAGAGTAGCCTCTGGAGTAACATCTCGCGGTGCAGGGCCCGTTCCCCCTGTTGTGAGAATCAGATTGCAACCTTCCTTATCTATCAGTTCCCGTAACGTGGACTCTATCAATGCCTGTTCGTCTGGAATGATGTGCGTAATTGTTTGCCAAGGGGTTGAAAGTGCACTGGTCAGCCATTCCTGCAGCGCTGGAATACCTTTGTCTTCATAAACACCTTGTGAAGCTCTGTCGCTGATTGTCACCAGGCCAATTTTGATGCTGTCGAGAGAATGGGTAGTCATGAGTCATCCAACTGAAATTATTTAAGTCTGTCATCGTATCGTAAAACACGTGGTTGCAACATATTTGGGTTGTCTATATGAACAATGGCTTTATGGGGCAGTGCTTACCCATCCAGGTAAAAAAATGGACGCATAGCGCGTCCATATTATTCTCCCTGTTCCCCATCCTCTATAGTCGAGGAGCCGTTATAGTTGTTTTATAGCCGGCACTAATAGCTATGCAATTCGTATGCCACTGTGAAATAAATATATAACATAATGATTTGTTTATGTAATATATTTTTATTGTGTTTTGAATGTGAATGTTCTGCGATGAAAAATGAGCATGCATGTCACAAATTCAACAGGTTGGTTAAGCGTATTTCTGCCATCAGGAATATGCAGAAACCAACCAGAATCTTAAGTAGTTATTGAATAATAAATGATTCAAACAATACATCGGTTACACCTTGCTTTTCCGTCATGCCAATCACTTTGTTGATCGCTTGTTTGGTTGACTCTTTGAGTTTATGTTTGCCTTCAGCAGTGGCAAGTTGATCAGCCTCACTATTACTGAGTAGCAAAATCATTTCGTGCTGAATCATCGGCATATATGTTTTTACTTTTTCCGAGACTTCGGGCGTAGCTGCTTTTAGTGTGATGGCTACTTGAAGGTATTGAGTTAATCCATGAAGATTAACTGTAAATGTCTCCAGTTTTGCATACGCGGAAGCCCCACCTTCTCCTTTGCTTTCATGTTCTGCAGCAAACACTGAACTTGTTAATGGTAAAAAACTGAATAGCACTAATGAGAGAGCTAGCGCAGTGACCGACTTGGTGGTGTTCATGCTTGTTTCCATTCTTTAAAAAGGTATTACAGTGAATACTGGGGGCGTATTCGGTTTCATGATTTTTAAAGATGGAATTATCATAGCTAAAGCATTTTTATTCAAATATTAAATTGAAAATTTAATATTTGAAAGGGCATCGCTACCAGTGCGATGTTGTGTTCAGATGAAGGCTATGAGCTGAACGCCTGATAGTAGAGTGATTGGTTACTTAAACATCTCAATGATTAAAGGGATTGCCGCAATGATTTGAAAGGCAATGTGCGTTTTCTGCTTTTTTTGGATGGCCCAATTGCTATTTATAATAAAACCCCAAAAAATAAAAACCGCACTTAAAAACAGGACGGTGCTCTCTAAGAGAGTAGAAACAGGTGCCCATTTAAAAAAATAAGCCAGAATGAGGTAAATCACCATAAAGGAATCATCGAGAGCAAATTTTTTGTTTTTCTCAATAAATGATTTAGTGCTTGTTAATAGTGTTTTCAATTTATCGTCCTACCAGCTGCAAATAGATTAGCAATAATAATGTTCGAGTTTTGAAAGTTGCCTGAATTTATTTGGCATTAGAAAATTATGTTATTCAAATAGTTAATCAATGAATTAAAATGCAAAAAGAATGTTATCGTAAATTTTGAGCATTGTAAATCTTATGTATAAATGCTTTATGCCCTAACAAATTGGCGAGTAATGGCAGAGTTAAGCTCCGCCAAAATAAATAAAGTAGATGATTAAAGTAGTTAATAACGTTAATGATTAGCCTAAGCAGTCACTTTAGTCTTCACTTATCATGCTTGTGGGGTGGCTATTATGTTAGTCATAAGGTATTTCTTAATATTTTATTTATTGATGTTTTATGATTAAAGATAAACTACTTGAGCGAGTCTCAAGTCCCAACCATATGTACTCCCATTGCAGAGTCATAGGTTGTCCTAATGCTGCCAGTGCTGGTACTAGTCATGGACTTAATCATCTCTACTGTAGAAAGCATGAAGATCATTATGAACGTCTCGGTAGCTACACCAAGAAAAGCTATACAAGCAAAGAGATCAGTCCATACCGGGTAATCCAGATCTGTTTATATTTTGTATCAGATTCAAATTGTTAGTAGTTGTCAGCAACAGCAATTGTAAAGTTTAGCAATTTAAGTTGAAAACATTTCCTTACAGAAAAAAACCAAGTGCTATGGAAATACTTAAATGAAAAACATGTATAAAAATGAACTATCTCTTTCATATTTATTCCCTGATATAGCCCAAGAGTGGGATCCAGACAAGAATGGGAAGCTTACGCCGAATGATGTTGTGCCTGGTTCGGCAAAAAGAATCTGGTGGAAATGTTCAAAAGGTCATGAGTGGGTGACAAAAATTGAACACCGTACTAGAAGTAAAAGTGGATGTCCGTATTGTGCTGGACAAAAAGCAACAAATGAAAACTGCCTAGAAGCTATTCATCCCGAAGTAAGCAAACTCTGGCACCCAACAAAGAATCGAGACTTAACTCCACGCGATGTGATGCCTAAAACCAATAAGAAGGTCTGGTGGCAGTGCACTAAAGGACACGAGTGGGAAGCTCCACCATCTAGATTGTCTTCTGGTGGCAGTTGTCCTTATTGCAAAAATAGCAGCGTTCATAAAGAAAATAGTCTTGGATATTGTTTTCCTGATATAGCCCATGATTGGCAAATTGTTAAAAATGGAGAACTCACGCCTAGCGATGTTGTCGCTGGATCAGCTAAAAAAGTCTGGTGGAAATGTTCAAAAGGTCATGAGTGGGAAGCCCCCATTCGTCGAAGAACAAATCAAAATAGCGGTTGCCCATATTGTGCAAATCTGATTGTTAGCAAAGATAATTCCCTTGCCGTGCGGTTTCCAGAAATTGCGAAGGCGTGGGACTATGAGAAAAATGACGGGAAAACGCCTGATGATTATGTTGGTACTTCTAATAAAAAAGTTTGGTGGAATTGCAATAGAGGTCATTCATGGATCGCTGCAATTCAACAAAGAACTGTTGCAAAAACTGGTTGCCCTTTATGTAGACCAAATATCTCAAGGCTTGAACTTAGAATATTTGCAGAATTTTTGAGCCTCTTTTCAGATGTTAGTAGGCAGCAAAAGATTTGGGGTAAAGAATTTGATATAAGCATTCCTAGCTTATCTGTGTGTATTGAAATTGATGGTTATCCTTGGCATTTAGAAAAGAAAGAAAAAGATTTCCAAAAGAATCTGTTGTGTGAAGCAAATGGTTATCTTTTATTAAGAGTTCGTGACAAAAGGCTAGGGGTTCTTGGTGAAAACAATATTTTTTATCAGGAAAAAGACAGAGATAACAATTTATTTTTAATACAAAATTTAGTTAAAATGATTTTAGTGAAGAGTTCGTTATCTGAGAAACAAATGATCAAGGTAGAGAATTACCTAAGTCTTGAAAATTATAAAAATGACGGGCTTTATCAGCAACTTATTTCTGAATTACCTGGTCCCGGATATGATAAGTCCCTCACGGTAACGCATCCAAAAATTGCCGCACAATGGCATCCAACAAAGAACGGAAAAATTACTCCTGATATGGTTTCAGTGGGGTCTGGATTAAATATATGGTGGCAGTGTTCTAATGCACATGAATGGCAATCATATTTATATACAAGAACAAAGGCAGGGTGTCCATTTTGTTCAAATAGAAGAGTAACCCCAGAAAATTCCTTGGCTAGACTGTACCCTGAAATTGCAAAGCAATGGCACCCAACAAAGAATGGAAAATTGACTGCTAACGATGTAGTGGCTGGATCAGGGAAGAAAGCTTGGTGGCAATGTTCAATAGGTCATGAATGGCTCAGAGAGATTGAAAAGCGAACGAAAGGTAAAAGAGGATGCCCTTATTGCGCTGGTCGATTACTTCCTAAGGAATCAAGAGTTGATTCAGTTTAATGGCAACCCAGTAGATTAAGTGCTACTTCAATCCATAATTTTGTTTGAACGTTGTGTTAGTCACACCCCAAGTCCTAATTAGATGATGAAGAAGCTTGCCTTAACTTTAACCGCAATATTACAGTCTAGCAATGGCTATATAAAAATTCTTTTAGATGGGAAGTTTTAAGTTTTTACTGAGGTATCCAGTCGATGAAATACTTTGATACATTTCTTTAATACAATGGCTAGATAGCATCAAGTTGGGTAGGATATTAACTTATTGTTTTGTTGTATTGTTTGGTGCCCCGAACACGAATCGAACGTGTGGCCTACCCCTTAGGAGGGGGTCGCTCTATCCACTGAGCTACCGGGGCGAAGGGAGCATTTTAGCTTAAAATGGTCTGATGGAGAAAAACAATAATTTTATTTATTGGATGGATTTGTTCGAATCCCCCTGTTTCTCTGCGAGTATTGGGTCGATTTGTTCTTTTAGTTCTGCCTCTGTGCTATAGCCTTTAGAGAGTAAATGGTAATTTGCGTCGCTTTGTAAAACGATGGTGGGGAAGCCCCGCACTCCCCATTCGCGGGCTTTATGAAAATGGGCCAGGGTTTTATGTTTGGTTTCTTCTGAATGAAAAGCTTCCAAAAAAAGTTTGGGGTCTACCCCTAACTCTTCTGCCAGTTTTGCCAATACTTCGGGTTTTGTGACATCCTGATTTTTGACATAAAATGCCGATTGCACTGCTTTAAAAAAGGGAAAGGTAAGTTCCGGACTGGATTCGGATATGGCGACAACTCCTCTGCAAGCGGGTTCGGTATCGTAGATGAATCCTTCCGGCATGGCACCATCAAACTGGAATGTTTGCCCTGTATGTTTTTGCACGGCATGCCAGTGGTGCAGGATGTCTTCTCTCTGCTGTGGCGTCATGGGGTCGGTGGTGCCAGCTCTGAGGCCGCCCAGTACCAGCGCGACTTTCAGTTTGTCCTGATAGGTAAGTTTGAGTGCTTCGATGGTGGGGGAAAACCCCCAGCACCAGGAGCACATGGGGTCTGCGAAATACCATAATATGGGTTGGTTCATGGTGTCTCCGATCTTGAGGCTTAATTACGCCAGCTATTGAGGGGGATGATTTTGCAGAGCCCCTCTGTTCTGTATTTTTTTAGGGTCTTAGGAAGTTAAAGCGGGTTTAGTCTCAACAATTTGAGTAGTCCAAGGTAAAGATTATCACGACGATGATTAAAGCGATATTCA